>JASLDA010000207.1 GCA_030151745.1 Chitinophagaceae bacterium
AGCCGGACGGGTTGTTGATAGGTGATGAAGTGCACTTCATGTCCTTTCTCGGACAATGCCATGCCCAGCTCCGTAGCCATTACGCCGGAACCGCCGAATGTAGGGTAACAAACTATACCGATTTTCAAGAGTCGAGATGATTGGGCCGTGAATGTAGCCATTCCCTCCGGGCCGGGTTTTATGGCAATATAAATTTCATCTACGCGTGGCCGGGAATAGGGTTTCCGAAGCGGCAGTGGCTCAAACCCGTATTTTTAGTCCATGAAGCGTGTCCTGATTCTCCTGATAATTTTCCTGCCACTGATAGCCGGAGCGCAGAAAGATTCCCTGCACCTGCGCCGGCTGCAGTCCGAGATCATGATGCACGCCACCTGCTATGAAAACCTGCATGTTCTTACGAAGCAGGTCGGCAACCGGCTGAGCGGCTCGCCCCAGGCCGCCAAGGCCATCGACTGGGCGGTGCAGGCGCTGAAGGCGGCCGGGGCCGATACGGTGTGGAAGCAGCCGGTATATGTGCCCCATTGGGTGCGCGGCAAGGAAAGCCTGCGGGTGAAGGCTCCCGGGACCTCCGCCTTCGAGCCGCTGAAAATGCTCTCCCTGGGAAATTCCGTCGGCACGGACGGCCGGACGGTCGAAGCGCCGATCATAATGGTGCAGACCATCGACGAATTCAAAAAGCTGGACGCCGGCCAGGTCCGGGGGAAGATCGTGTTTTTCAACTACCGCTTCCGGCAGGATATCGTAAATACCTTCCACGGCTACCGCGACGCCATCAAATACAGGGGTTCGGCGCCGAGCCTGGTAGGGGCCGCCGGCGGGCTCGCCGTGATCATCCGCTCCCTGTCGACGGGACTGGACGATGCGCCGCATACCGGCTCTACCTGGTACGTGGATTCCCTCCGCAAGATCCCCGCGGTGGCCCTCGGCAATTTCGGAGCGGACAAGCTCGAAGCCGCCTGCCGCAAGGGAACGGTTACGGCGCAGCTGACCACGAACTGCAAAATGCTGGATTCGGTGCTTTCGTATAATGTCATCGGCGAGATCCGCGGGAATGTCCGGCCGGACGAGTATATCGTCGTAGGAGGACATCTCGACAGCTGGGACGTGGGCGAGGGCGCGCATGACGACGGGGCCGGCTGCGTGCAGAGCATCGAGGTGCTGCGCGCGTTCAAGGCGGCCCGCATGGTGCCCGGCCGCAGCATTCGCGCGGTGATGTACATGAACGAGGAGAACGGTTCCCGCGGGGGCCGCGCCTACGCGGACAGCGCCCGCGCCCGGCACGAGAAGCATATCCTGGCCATGGAGAGCGACGCCGGCGGATTCAGCCCGCGGGGCATCGGGCTGGAAATGACGCCGGAGCAAAAGGCGAAGATCCGGGGCTGGGCGCCTCATTTCGCGGCACTCAATGTCTATGATTTCGACCAGGAGGACGGCGGGGTCGACATCGATCCGCTGGGCAAGCTGGGCACACCCCTCGCAGGGCTCCTGCCCGATCCGCAGCGCTATTTCGACTACCACCACTCCGAAAAGGACGTGTTTGAGGCGGTGAACCACCGCGAGCTGAAATTGGGCGCCGCGGTCATGGCGTCCCTGGTATATCTTGTATCAACTTACGGACTCTGAGCTTGAGCGGCGCACAAACCATAAGCATCTGGAAACGCCTGTACCGCAAACGATCGGCGAGGGCTTCGCTGTGGCTTATCTGTCTCTGCTGCCTGGCTGCGATCCTGGCCTACCCGCTGGCACCGGACAGCACGCCGGATGCGAACCGCATCATCCCGGAGCTCGGCGCCAAGTCCCCGGGCTTCAGCAAGCAGTTCCTGCTCATCCCGGCAAAACAGGCCCTGCCGGACCGGGGCTGGCTGCGGGGACTGTTCACGGGCCGCCCGGCAAAGTACTCGCTGAAGCCGCTCAACAGCTATGTGCTGGCCCGCGACTCCGTCGTCATCTATCACTATATCGACGAAGGCCTGCAGGACATCGAGATGTTCCGCATTGCAGACCTCCTGCCGCAGTCCGACAGGAAGCTGCCGGTATCCGAGCAGCAGCAGCTGTTCGACAGGAAGCTTATCGTACGCAAAACATTCTGGCTGGGCACGGACCGCTACGGCCGCGATATTCTGAGCCGCCTGATCATCGGCACGCGGGTCAGTATCTCGGTGGGAATCGTTGCCGTAGTGCTCAGCCTGAGCATCGGCATCTTTCTCGGGATGATCGCAGGCTATTACCGGGGCTGGGTTGACAATGTCGTGATGTACGTCATCAACATGCTCTGGGCCATCCCTACCCTGCTGCTGGTGTTTGCGATCACGCTTACCCTGGGCAAGGGCTTCTGGCAAATATTCATCGCCATCGGGCTGACGATGTGGGTAAGCGCCGCCCGGCTGATCCGCGGGCAGGTGCTGGTGCTGCGGGAGCTGGATTACGTCAAGGCCGCGAAGACATTGGGCTTGTCCGATTTCCGCATCATGTTCCGCCATATCCTGCCCAATATCGCGGGCCCGCTTATGGTGATTGCCGCCAGCAATTTTGCAGCCGCCATCCTGATCGAAGCCGGGCTGTCGTTCCTGGGCATCGGCGTGCAGCCGCCGACTCCCTCCTGGGGATTGATGATCAAGGAACATTACAATTTCCTGGTAACGAACCGGCCGGTGCTGGCGATCATTCCCGGCCTCGCCATCATGCTGCTGGTGTACGCATTCAATATCCTGGGGAATGCGCTGCGGGATGTGCTGGATGTGCGGGAAGCTTGAGAATGCAAAATTCAAAATGCAAGATGCAAAAGCCGGGAACGGGCGGGCCGCTCTTGCCGGGAAGCCGCCTCGTACAATGGGTACAGGGCGTTTAGCATAGCTATTTCCCGCAAGGAAACAGAGGAACGGAGCACTTGCACCGGAACACTGCCTGCTGCAAACTCAAGCCCCAAGCCGCCCCAATGCCTTCTTCATATTGACTCCCCGTCCCAGGACCGCCTTGAAGAGATCCCCTTTCTGCTCCAATCGCCTGGCCATCGTCTTGATCGTGAAGCGCTGCATGTCCAGTCCCTTGCGGACCTCCTTCCAGTCCAGCGGCGCCGAGACTGTGGCATGCGGCCGCGGCCTCGCGCTGTATGGCGCGGCTACCGTCTGGGCAATGCGGTTCTGCATATAGTCGATATAGATCTTGCTGCCGCGCTTCTCCAGACCGCGCTCCAGCGAGGTAAGATCCGGCAGCAGCTCCTGCGCGCGCATGGCGATGATCTCGGCGAACTGCAGCACCTGGTCGTAATGGTACCGGCGGGCCATCGGCACGTAGATATGCAGGCCGGTAGAGCCGCTGGTCTTGATATAGCTTCCGATATCCGCGCCGTCGAGCACCTGCTTCACGGCCTTCGCCGTCTCGATCACGTCATTAAAGCTGTTCTTGTCCGAAGGGTCCAGGTCGATGACCATATAGTCGGGATATTCCAGGCTGCCCACCCTGGAATGCCAGGGATTAAGCTCGATGCAGCCGAGGTTCGCGAGATACAGCAGCGTGGCCTTGTTGTCGGCGACAAGGTAGTTTACATCGCGATCCGGGTGCTCGCTGTGAATCACCTTGGTATGCACCCAATCGGGCGCGGCGTCGCCTGCGTTTTTGTGGAAGAAGCCGCGGTCCCGGATGCCGTTGGGATTGCGCAGCAGGTTCAGCGCCCGGTCTTTCAGGTACGGCAGGATATACTTCGCCACCGACTCGTAATACAGGATCAGCTCGCCCTTGGTATAGCCCTCTTCGGGCCAGTAGATCTTGTCCAGGTTCGTCAGCGTCACCGCATGGCCGCCGACCTTCACAGTGTTTTCCTCCATGGCATTGAATGTTTCCGGTTCGGATGATATTGCCGGCGCCGCGTCGACGCGGTTCACTTCGCTTGCGGACTTGTCCTCGCGGAGCCCCATATAGACCGGGTGGCGGCGAATGCCGTCCTTTGTCACCTCGCTGAACTTTACATTGGCCACCAGCTCCGGCCGCAGCCAGGTCACGGGCGAGTTTACCGGCACGCGCCTATCGAACGGCGAGTCGTCCTGGCGGTAAGCCTGCATCGTTTCATAGAGCTTCTCCAGCGTCTTCGCGTCGAAGCCCGTGCCCGCGTGACCGATATACACGAGCTTTCCCTGCCGATATTCGCCGAGGATCAGGGCCCCGAAATACTTGCGCGTTCCTTTCGGATCCGTATAGCCCGCAATGACCGCCTCGTCGGTGATGATATGCTTGATCTTACGCCATTCCGGCGTCCGCGCTCCTTCTACATACAGCGAGGAGCATTTCTTCGCCATCATGCCTTCGAGACCACGCTTCGCCATCACCTTAAAAAAGTCTTTTCCCTTGTCCTTTACATGGTCGCTGTAGCGCACGAAATTATTTTCCGGCAGCGCCTTCTTCAGCAGTTCCTTGCGATCCGCCAGGGGCAGACCTTCCAGCGATTCGCCGTTCAGGCGGAGGATATCGAACACATAGTACAGCAGCTCGGCAGCGTTCGATCCTGCGTTCTGCAGCAGCTGGAAGTCCGGATCGCCCTTTTCATTGAAGGCCACGATCTCCCCGTCCAGGATCATTTCCGTTTTGAAGGCCGAAACGGCGCTGAAGATATCGGCGTAACGCTCGCTGAAATCGAGTCCGTTCCTTGAATACAGCCGGCTGTCCGTTCCTGCGCATTCCGCGATTGCGCGGTACCCGTCCCATTTGATCTCGAACAGCCAGTCGGGATCGTCGAAAGCACCGTCGTGCAGCACCGCCATCATCGGCTTGATATAGCTGCCGAGCTTGCCCGGA
>JASLDA010000210.1 GCA_030151745.1 Chitinophagaceae bacterium
TGCAAGCTCCAGCAGGCCGAGCTGCTCGGCGTAGGTTCTGGCCGTGCCGTAAGCCGCGATCTCGAAATGCTCGATCTTCTGGCAGCATCCGATGATGGCGGCATCCATCACCTCGGGAGCCAGGTTTTCGGCCATGACTTTCCGGCCTTCGGCGATCAGTCCCTGCATACCCTTGCAGGTATCGGCATTGCCCATGAGATTGGCCATGACTCCCGAATAGGAGGACACGGCATCCCCGGATATGCCCAGATGCTCCCGGATGTTATTGATCCGGTCCCGGTGGGTACGGGTCACCTGCAGGTGCTCATTGAGCGCTTGCTTCAGCTCCTGGCTTTGTGCCTTCCCGATCATCACGGGCAGCGCCTCGATGATTTGCTCTTCGACAGACAGCAGCAGCTGCGTATCATGCATGAGCAGGGCTTTCAGATCGGTCATTTGTTCCATTGTAGGAGAATTGTTTGCGCCAGCCGGAGTGAAAAACGTTCCCGCGCACCGCCGGCCACGCCCCGTTTGCGGGTATCCACCAGCAAACCAGCGGATTGCGGGAATCAGGCGCCGCCGCCGGCGTTCCGAGGAAATATCCCCGCCGAGATCCGTGGCAGCGACGAAGCCCATTATCCCGGCCCGTGAAAATCCTGAAAGTGAATTCTACAGCGGATTTTCACAGCCGCCGGACACCCTCTCCTCGCCCTCCCGCGGAAAGCCGTTACAGGCAAGTCGGTTATGAACGGTCCGCAGCCCCGGCCGCTGCGGCCTGCGATCATTGGCACCGTACTGGAAACGATGGATGCATGCGAACCCTACGCTTCAGCCTGCGAACGTATCAGGGCGTACAAGACTCTACTCCATGCACCAGAGCAGCGATAGCCATTCCATCCCCATGACCTCCGTCCGCAGCGGCCAGGGCGAGTCCGTGCGACCGGATGTTTATTACTACACCGACCAGATCGTGAACGTCGTTATGATCGGGAAGCCAGGAGATAGGCGCTGGGTGCTGATCGATGCGGGGATGCCGAACTCCGGTCCCGAGCTGCTGCGCATGGCCGAGGATCGTTTCGGGAAGGATAATCCACCCACATGCATCCTGCTCACGCATGGCCATTTCGACCACGTTGGCGGGATCGTTCATCTTTTGGAACACTGGCAGGTGCCGGTGTACGCGCATCCGCTGGAAGTTCCCTTTCTGAGCGGCAGGGCCGCCTATCCCGAGCCAGACGCAAGTGTTCGGGGCGGATTGCTGGCAAAGATCGCCTCGATCTATCCCCATGAACCGACCGATATCTCGGAGGCCCTCTGCATACTGCCGGAAGACGGCAGCGTGCCCGGCCTGCCCGCCTGGCGCTGGCTGCACGTCCCGGGGCATTCTCCGGGACAAGTCGCCTTCTTCAGGGACGCCGACCTGCTGCTGATCCCGGGCGACGCCTTCGTGACGGTACGCCAGGACTCGTTCTACAAAGTGCTCCTGCAGGCCCCCGAAATCGCAGGCCCGCCCCGCTACCTCACTACGGACTGGCAGGCAGCCTGGGATTCCGTAAAGCGCCTGGAAGAGCTTAAGCCCCAGACAGCCGTCACCGGCCACGGTCCCGCCATGAGCGGGGCGTCGCTGCGCAACGGACTTTTCAGACTCGTCCGCGACTTTGCCACGGAGGCCATCCCCGCTCACGGCAAATTTCTCGATCCGGACCAGCCCGAGTTTCAATAGTCTGGTGCAATCCAGCCAAACAAGCGACTATGCTAGCAATGAATTATCGCGGGCCATACCGCATCCGGGCCGACAGGCACAAGCCCTTCCCGGAAATAGAACATCCCCAGGACGCGATAGTGCGGGTCACCCGCTCCTGCATCTGCGGCTCGGATCTGCACCTGTATCACGGCCTGGTCCCCGACACCCGGGTCGGGACCACGTTCGGGCACGAATTCACAGGGATCGTCGAGGCCGTAGGATCCGGGGTAACCAGGATCAAGGTCGGGGACTATGTGCTGGTCCCCTTCAACGTCGCCTGTGGCTCATGCCCCTTCTGCAGGCAGGAGCTGTATGGGAACTGCCACGAATCCAATCCCGAGTCCACGGCCTTAGGGGGCATCCTCGGTTACTCGCATACGGCCGGCGGATTCGCCGGCGGGCAGGCGGAATACGTCCGCGTGCCATATGCCGACGTAGGCCCGGAGATCATCCCGGCCGACCTGCATCCCGATGACGCCGTCATGCTCACGGACGTAGTTCCTACCGGGTACCAGGCCGCCGAAATGGGCGGCATCAAGCCCGGCGATACGGTGGTCGTATTCGGCGCGGGGCCCGTAGGGATCATGGCCGCGAAATGCAGCTGGCTGTTTGGCGCCGGGCGCGTCATTATCATCGATCATGTGGAATACCGGCTGGAATTTGCCAGGACGTATGCGCAGTGCGAAGCCTACAACTTTCGCTCGACCGGGGACGTCACTCTTTTCCTGAAAAAGGCCACCGACTATTACGGGGCGGATGTCTGCATCGATGCCGTAGGCTGCGAAGCCGCAGGCAGCGCGCTCCAGACCATAACCGACCGGAAAACGCTGCTGCAGGCCGGCTCGGCAACGGCCCTGCACTGGGCGATAAACTCGGTAAAGAAAGGCGGCATCGTTTCCATAGTAGGTGTATACGGCCCTACCGGAAATATCGTCCCCATCGGGAACGTCCTGAACAAAGGCCTGACCCTGAGGGCCAATCAGGCCTCGGTAAAGCGGCTGCTGCCAAGGCTTATCGAACACGTGCGCTCCGGCGTACTGAATCCGAAGGAGCTGATCACGCACCGGATGCCCCTGGAAGAAGTCGCGGACGCATATCATGTTTTCTCCGCCAAGCTGGACGGCTGCATCAAGACGGTGCTGGTGCCGCCCCGGGCCGGCGCCTGAGCCGGGTATCCTTATCATTCAACTACCAGACATGGAAAGTCTACGCAGAAACTTCGATCATATCAAGGGCTGGGGCATCGACATCGACCCGGAGAATGAGCCCACGTACCCCATGAAACACTGGACCGGCGACGATCATCGGCGCCTGAACTATGCACGGCCTCCCCTGCAGGAATCCGGGACCGAGATCCTGCATTCGAACGAGCGGCCGGGCCTCACCGCGGTATACGGCACGCCGCAGCCGCCGGCAGGTCTGAGCGGCACCCTTCGGCGGCTCTCGTTCCGCTATAGCGAAGGCAAATGGTGGCATTGGCTGGGATTGATCCTCGCCGACCGGATCAATATGATCGAGGGCCTGGCAGACGACCTCCGCCATGGACAGGTACCCGATATCCTGGCGGAGCGGGGCTTCCCGGCAGAATGGCGGCACAATAAAGCCGGATTCCTCCGGAAGGCGGCAATTACGGCGGTGATGGGCATCGGCGCCATCTGGCTGCTCCGGCAGATACGGTCGGGAAAATCGAGCGTTGGGAAAAAGTAAAATTCTATACGGTCAAATAAATTACCATGACAGGCAGATAAAGCGAGACTGCCGGTCACAGATCCCAGACCTATGGCGGCGTAAACTCAAGGGCATATGATGCACCTCCTTCAACCAATCCCGCTCAGGATCTGCATGAGGGTATTCCTGCCCTGCTCCTTCTGAACTCCTGGAGCTGAGCCGGGCGGGCAGCCGGAAGAAGTTGCGGAATCGTCCGTAAGAACGGAGCCAGCGCCATGGTCGTCCCGATGGACATCAGCCAGTAGGAAGACGCAGACCTCGCCAGCCTGGTGCAGGCTGCGGTTGAGCGATATCGTCATATCGACGTCCGGCTCAATGATGCGGGCGGAACGTCGCCCGGAGGTACCGGGACTGCCCGGACCTGCAGACAGGTGCCGCTATTTATGCTGCCGTAAGGTGCCGGAGACTGGTACCGCCGCTTTTCCGGAAGTCTCTCCAGCCTCCGGTTGCCCGGTTCCAGCCTCATTCCCCCTATTCTGCTCTTCCAGATACTCCCGAAGAATCCTGGGACGATGGGCGACTTCGTCAGGCTTGTACCGGTTCGAAAGCAACAGCACTTCGTACTTGCCGTCCCGGCAGATCGCAAGTGCCGTATCCGGGTCTGCACCGGAATAAACATTGTTCAGGAATTGCCATTGAAGAATCCGGTTATAGGGAGCGATGACAATGCGTGCAACCTTGCCGGCTTCGGGGGCGTTCGCGGAAAACGGCATTCCTATCAAATCCTGATGCTTCAGGCATGCTTCAATGGCGCGCTTATAACTCAATGGCTTCGGTCTCATTCGATGGCGGGTATAGGGCAGGCTGGCCGCGGATATCCGCTGCAGGGCTCCGCAGCCGGCACTGCCGGCGTAAAAACAGTATAATGTATTGAGATTGGCCTCTGCAGATCTGCAAGACCAGATAACTCCGGAGCCTTACGAAGGTTACCGGGTATAACTACTGGCGTAACACTATAAAACTACGCCAGCACTTGCGTTTTGAAGGTGCTGATAGACAATAATTATTCAGTCATACGCGCTCTTCAGAACGCGCTCGGCCGGCTGCCCTGCGACTGCCAGCTTGCGCAAGACACGTATGATATTCCCCCAACGCGTCCCGTCCCGGGCGAGAGCGGTATGAAGGCGTCAGGCCCCGCTTCCGTCTCGTCCCTCCTTTGCCGCCGTTCCCCGCACGAACAGGAAGCCCGCAAGTCCGGAAACGGCGGAGGCGATCAGCACGAAGGCCTTTGCCTGGCTCAGCATGCCCGGCCCGGCACAGGACAGCCCGGCAATGAATATCGAGATCGTGAAGCCGATGCCGGCCAGGATCCCGGCTCCGACGAGAGCCCGCCAGCTGAGTCCGGGCAGCAGCACGCCGATCCGAAGCCGGGTGCTCAGGTATGTAAAGAGCAGCACGCCCGCCGGCTTGCCGAGCGTCAGGCCGATAATGATGCCCGCCGCCAGCGGCGCGACCCCGGGATCGAAAATGTCCCGGGACAGCGCAACATTCGTATTGCACAGCACGAACAGCGGAACAACTATGAAATTCACCGGGGTAAGCAGCGCATGCTCCAGCCTGGTCAGGGGACTGCGGCCGCGCGCCTCGGCCGGGATTGCAAAACCGGTAAGAACCCCGGCAAGCGTCGCATGGATTCCCGAGCGATGCAGGAAATACCAAAGGGCGGCCGCGAGCAGCATGTAAGGCCACAGGCCGGCAACCCGCAGCCTGTTCAGCAGGATCTGCGCCCCGAATGCCAGCAACGCCGCCGCCGCAAACCCGAAATCCAGATCCGAGTTGTAGAACAACGCTATGACCAGGATGGCGGCCAGATCATCGGCTATGGCCAGCGTCGAAAGAAAGACCTTCGCGCCCCCTGCACGCTTGCCCGCGGCCAGATTCAGAACGGCCAGGGAGAAGGCAATATCCGTTGCCATAGGTATGGCCCAGCCTTTGGCAAACTCCGTACCCGAGGCGCAGACCAGGAAGATGCCGGCCGGAACGATACAACCGCCGATAGCGGCCAGTACCGGCACCGCCGCGGCCCTGGGATCGGAGAGCTCCCCCGATACCACGGACCGCTTTACCTCGAGCCCCACGAGCAGGAAGAACAGCGACATGAGTCCGTCGTTGACCCATTCATGGATGGAATACTCCAGTCCGAGGCCCGTCCCCGGCTTATAGCTCAGGAACGCGGCAAAGCCTTCCGCCAGGGGACTGTTCCCGACGACGAGCGAGACCGCAATCAAGAAGAGCAGCAAAAGCCCGCTTGACGACTCCGACCTGGCAAACTGAACAATCCTGGATATCCGCATCGCAGCAAAATTCGCGTTTTCGGCGGCGCCCGGCGAATGATGGCTTAGCTTATACCTCCCCGCTCAGGCTGCCCTTCGTCGCCTCGTCTTCCGGCACTTCGGGGAAGGGAGTTCCATCCGAAGGAGGGACAGGCGCTGCCGGCGGCTTGACCGTCATCATCCCGAGCATCATCACCAGCGCGGAAAGGATGATCACCTGGATCAGCATGGAGCGATTGACCAGCAGGATGCGCTGGCTGTTCGGGATCGACAGGAACAGGAGAATAGTGATGAGCCCCCGCGGGGCGATAAACAGCAGGGGCACGATCGGCAGCCTGATCAGGGCCAGGAAGACCGCCCGCAAAAGGAAGATACCGGCTACGATACCGACCGACCAGGCCAGCGTTTCCGGATTCAGGATCTCGGAGGAATGGATCAGGTAGCCGAAAATCAGGAAGAACAGCGCGCGGATGATGAACGTGGCCTCGACAGTCAGCTCGCGGAACTTGTGCACATCGGCATTCAGGAGCCCGGGCTGCAGGAAGCGGACCCAGCGGTAGCGTTTCAGCTCGTCCAGGTTGCCCAGGGCCAGCCCGAAGAGCAGGATGAAAAGCAGGGCCGGCAGGTGATACTCCTTGGAGATCACATAGATCAGGATGATCATCAGGATGATCGGCGCAAACTTGATATGATGATTGATCGAGCGCATCATCAGGGCAAGCCCTACGGTCGCGACAAAAGAAACTACGGCGATCAGCACCAGCTCCATGCTGAAATGCCCGACCGAAGCCCAGCCGTAGGACTCGTTCATGCTGACGAAATTGAAGAGCAGCACGCCAAGGATATCGGACAGGCTGCTTTCGTACACGATGAATTCCTTCCCCGCGGCAGGCAGGTTCTTGGTCGAGGGGATCGCGATCGCGCTGCTGATCACGGCCAGCGGGATCGCGTTGATCAGCGCGGCGCGGAAGCTTATCCCCTCCAGGTAGTTCATTCCCCAGGCCAGGCCGAAGGCTAAAAAAAGCATCGGCAGCAGGGCGACGAAGAGGGACTTACCGATGAGCGGCAGCTTACTCCGGTCCAGCTCGAGCTCGAGCGCCCCTTCCAGCACGATCAGGATCAGCCCGATCGTGCCGAATATCGGAAGCAGGGGTTCCAGATTCGGCACCTGAACATTGAACGATTCGGAGACTCTCCGGACGATATATCCCGTGACCAGCAGGAGGATTACGGAGGGGACACGCGTCTTCGCGGACGTCAGGTCAAATGCGTACGCTATCAGCAGGACGGTGCAGAGCGAGACGATTACGGCTGTAGTCATTACCCGAAAGCTAACAAAAACCACGCAGCCGCGATCCCGGTCCAATATCGCACAATAAATATCAGTATATTACTTGACCTTTATAAATCAAAGATCGTACTGCTGAGATCCTGGACACAGCCTCGGCAGAACAAGCGGCATCTATCAATACCAGGTCTGCCGCATCTCCGGTCTTGGGCCATTGCCGGTTTCCCTTATCATCCAGCGGGAGTATATTCCCCGTGGCTAGCTTCAGGCTTCTCGAGAGCTGGAACTCGGTGACGTAGCCGTATAACTGGGCCATCGTATTGGCTTTCTCCAATACGCTTCCCGATCCCAGGGAGCTCCAATGGTCGGTGATGCTGTCATTCCCGGTCATCACGTTTACCTTGTGCTTATAAAGCGTCGGTATCGGCATGACAAGCTTGCCGAACGGGATCGTGGAAACGATGCCTATGCCAGCGGCGCCCAATTGCTCCGCTATTTCCTCCTGCTTTATCTTGTCGATCCTTCCAAGCACGAAGCAGTGACTCAGGAACGTCCTGTTCTTCAGGACAGGGTTTTCATTCACCTTCTTAATCAGGTATTCCACCGTTTGTAATCCGGATGCTCCCTGCTCATGCAGGTGGATATCGATTCCCTTGTTGTTATCGAGCGCCAGCTGAACCGTGAAATCCATCGTCTTTTCGATAGCCCCATCGACGGTATAAGGATCGAGCCCGCCGATAAAGTCGATGTCCATCTTCGCTGCCTCCCTGAGCCAGGGAGCCGAGTCCGTATAGAATACGCCATGCTGCGGAAAGGCTACCAGCTCCGAGCCGAAAGAGCTTTTTTTATTTTCCAATGCCCGAAGAAGGTTGTCGAGGGATCGCAGCTTCGAGGTAGGCTCGATATTGACATGGCTTCTGGCGAAGCCGGTGCCTTTTGACTGCAGCAATCCGATCAGCTTTTCCGCATGCTCCGCGGAGCTCTTCAGCATCTCCGGGAGAATCCGCTGCTCCAGCGCGATCATACCTTTAATGCCGCCCCGGGCGTTCCCTGCCGCCTGCCAGGGACCTCCGTAATATGTCTTGTCCAGGTGGATATGCATGTCCCTGAAAGCAGGAAGCATCAGCCAGCCCTTCGCATCGATAGCATTGGCGCCCGGCTTATTGGCGGAAATACGCCCGATCTTCCCATCCTTGATTTCCAGGCAGAACAGTTCCGTCTGCGTGCGGACCACCTCGTCTTCCTCGTAGACGAATCCCGTTTCCAGCCGCACGTTCTTTAGCAGGATGTTCGTTCCGGCATTGCCGGCAGCGGCCAGCAAGCCGTAGTAGGGGAAGGCCGCCCCGGCCAGGCCCAGCCCGGACATCTTTATAAATTCCTTGCGGGATATTTCTCTTTGCATCATAGCCCCGGTCGTTTTTTACAAAGCTATTCGCCACGATCTCCCTTTCCGTGGAGGATTCATGCCATGCCTTGAAAGATTTATCAATGACCGGCAGTTATAAATCCTTCAAGCATCCATATAGATAACGCAAAGCCGCGGAGATATTTACCGCGTACTTTGCCGCAGTAATACGAGCGTAAAATGGGATCAATGGATAAAACGGCGAACGCCGGCAGCTACACGTTCAGGAACGTATTGCTGGAAACAGGCTTCGAATACGACGGCGAGGAAGTAGTCCATACCAGGACCGGCCTTTTCCGGGTGGACGTGGAGGGCGGCAAGATCAAGGCGATCGCCCCAAACAGTCCCGGCGCAGACGCCATCGACGCAAAAGGCCGGCTGATGCTTCCTGCGTTCAAGGATATGCACGCTCACCTGGACAAGAATCTCTACGGCCTGCCGTGGCAGGCCGTTTCGGATAAGCGGAAAACCGTGAAGGACCAGATTGCCTACGAGCAGAAGATGATTCCCGAATGGCTGAAAACATCCGTGGAGCGGACCGGGAAGCTGATCGATTTTCTGCAGTCGAACGGCACGCACTTCATCCGCTCTCATTTCAACATCGATCCCACCTCCGGCTTTGATTCCCTGAAGCACCTGCAGACCGCCCTGAAGAACAAGGAGAAAACGGCGGGAGCTGAGCTGGTGGCGTTCCCCCAGCATGGCGTGTTCTACACAGATACCGCTCCCCTGCTCAAGGAAGTGGCAAAGATGGACATCGACTTTATCGGAGGCGTAGATCCCTACTCCATCGACGGAAGCGTAGAGAGACCTATGGAGCTGATAACGCAACTGGCTATCGACAACGACAAAGGGATCGACATACACTTGCATGAGGTTGGGGAAAGCGGTATAAAGACGATCGAATATCTTATCGACAAGGCCGTTGAAAACCCGGGGCTTCGCGGCAGAACCTTTGTGAGCCATGCATTCGTCCTCGGGCATCTTTCCGATCCGGAAACGGAGCGCATCGCCGCGCGCCTTGCCGAAGCCGGCGTGGGCATCGTTTCTTCCGTGCCTTTCGGCAATACCGTCATGCCTATTCCATTGCTGAGAAAGCACGGCGTGGAAGTGCTGGTGGGCAACGACAATATCCAGGATCACTGGAATACCTTCGGCCCCGGCCATATGCTCGAGAAGGCGAGACTCATCGCAGGGCTGTACGGCTACAGCTCCGAATGGGCGCTTTCCAGGACGCTGGGCTTCGCCACCAGGTATATACTCCCGCTGGACGATAAGGGAAACCAGCAATGGCCCAAGGCCGGGGATGCGGCAGACCTCGTATTCCTGGAGGCCTCCTGCTCCGCCGAAGTGGTGGCGCGAGTCCCGCGGGTCAAATCCCTGGTGCACCAGGGGAACATCGTATTCTGATCCGCGCCAGCCGGCAGTGCAGTTATAAATCTTTCAAGCTTCAGAATAGAAAGCGCAACGCTTCGCTATATGGCGCGGATACCTTTGTCGTGCTTAAAAAACGTATTCATGAAGAACCTGAAAAAAGTAACCGCAGTTCTTTTCCTGGCGGTATGCAACACCCTTTTCTTTAGCTGCAAGAAAGACAAGAATGCCGGGCCGGACCAGCTCACGCCGAGCGAAACCCTTGCCAGCACGCCTTGGGAAACGACGAACGCGAAAAACAACAAGGCCGAGAACCTGGCATTGAACGATGTAAACGTCTCGAACTTCGTCGGCTTTGCTTATTTCAAAGCCGACGGCACCTTCACCATGTACAACCTGGACGACTCTCCCAAAATGCACGGCGACTGGAGCGTTTCCGCCGATGGCAAGACTCGTACCGTCATTGCGAAAAACGATACCGGCGCAGTGCAGTTCACACGTATCGTCGACATCACCGTTCTGACCAGGCAGGAGTTTACATACCGTATCTACCCTGACAATAATGACAAGACGGTGTACTACGATATCATTCATACCCCGACAACCCACGCCGAGCCCAAATAGCTGCCGGATAACCGCGTTGTGCAAGATGGATCGCCCCGGATTTCAGGGCGATCCATTTTTTTGCCCGGAAAGTGCCATATTACAGGAACCGGGCTCTTAGCCAAATCCGCCGATATGAAAATTCATGACGACACAAGGTATATCCCCGTCTTAGGCATCCATGAATTCCGGGGCGGCCAGCTGGCCGGCAGGGAGGAGTTCCTATTCAACGAGCTGCACGGCGAGCGGCATATCGACAAGCCGCATAAACACGATTTCTTCATCATCAACCTGTTCGAATCCGCGAAAGGGGTGCATACTATCGACTTCCGCGACTATCCGATCGGGAATAAGCAGGTTCATGTGCTGTTCCCCGGCCAGGTCCATACATGGAGGATCAAACCCGGCACGAGAGGCTACCAGCTGATGATACAGCAGAATTTCTTCGAGCGTTTCGCGCCCTTCTTCCGTTTCTCGTTCTCTAATTATATCAATCACCCGGTGATACCGATGAGCGAGGACAACTTCAAATTGCTGAAGCACGAGTTCAGCGCGATTAAGGACGAGCTGGATTCGCCGGGCTCGGTACCCGAGATCATCAGTGCAAGAGCCGCCGTCGTCGCAGCAATCGTGAGCAAGGAAGCGGAACATGTCTTCACCGACCTGAAAGTGTTCCAGTCCAACCCCAGGCTTGCGAATTTCAAGATGCTGATCGATGAATTTTACAAAGAGGAAAAGCTGGTCGGATTCTATCTGGATCTTGCCGCAGCCGGCGCACTTCAGGTTGCAGGCGAACAGCGGCTCGAGCTCGACGAGCAGC
>JASLDA010000515.1 GCA_030151745.1 Chitinophagaceae bacterium
CAGAGGCAGGGGAAGCGACCGGCATCGAAGCCGGTTTACGATTTATTGATCTAAATCAATGGCAAGGGATATTCCTCATCCTTAGCTTTGTTGTACTAACAATAAAAAACAATCCAACTGGTTTCCTGCCGCGTCCGATCGCTTTCTCGTCTAGGGTACATCGACCAAGCCGCAGGCATCCGAAACTCCGAAAACTCAACCAATCAGAAAATATGGCACAAACACACTGGGTCTCCGACCCCATGCACAGCGAAATCGGTTTCAAGGTCAAGCACCTGATGATCGCCTCCGTAAAGGGCCGCTTCGAGAGCTTCGAAGCTACGGCCGTGACCGAGGACGAGGATTTCAACAACGCGCAGATCGAGTTCAGCGCCGACGTATCCAGCATCAAGACTGGTGTTACCGACCGCGACGGTCACCTCATCGCACCGGACTTCTTCGATGCCGCGAACTACCCCAAGATCAGCTTCAAATCGACCTCCATGCGCCCCAAGGGCAGCGGCGAGTACGAGCTGCGGGGTGATCTGACCATCCGCGACGTGACCAAGCCGCTGACACTGGATGTTGAATTCGGCGGCATCATGAAGGATCCTTACGGCCAGACCAAGGCCGGCTTTACGCTCGAAGGCAAGATCAACCGCAAGAGCTTCGGCCTGACCTGGAACGCACTGACCGAAACCGGCGGCGTAATGCTGGGTGAAGACGTCAAGCTCCAGATCGAGGTGCAGCTTGTCAAGAAGTAAGATTTAAGATTGGCGCTGCCTTCGTGTGCCCGCTGTTCCGGCGCGGCATGCGGAGGCGGCGCCTTTTTGCCGCGCCGCACTACCTTTAAGGAATCCGGTCTCCCCGGATCGGGAGCCGATGCGCCGCGTTGCGATCGGCAGCACCCGACCCGGGGCTGCCTGGGTCCGTCGGTATAAAACAAGCGCCGCATTATGAAAGACATCACGAAACATTACAGCAACGGCGAGGTGACGATCGTCTGGCAGCCGGGAATGTGCATCCATTCGCGGGTCTGCTGGCACGAAATCACCGGGCTGCCGGGCGTATTTCATCCCCAGACCCGGCCCTGGATCACGCCGGAAGCGGCCTCAACAGAGCGGATCATCGACCAGGTGAAGAAATGTCCGTCCGGGGCGCTTTCGTATTTCATGAACGAGCCACAGGCGGAAGCGGAAACCAGCTCTTCAGAGATCATCGCGGAAGTGATGCCGGACGGACCGCTGCTGGTATACGGCAATCTCAGCGTCAAAGGGCCGGACGGCTCGGAAAGCAAACGCAGCAAGGTCACGGCATTCTGCCGCTGCGGAGCTTCCGGCAACAAGCCCTACTGCGACGGAAGCCATGTGAAGATTGGGTTTAGGGGCTGATTTGTTAATTGGTTAATTAGTCAATTTGTCAATTAGTCAATTAGCCAATTAGTCAATTGGATTGGGAAAGGGCGGCGGGGGCTTTATGTAATTTGGTAGATGGGAAGTCCGCAGGAGGCAATTGGGCAATTCGCCAATTAGCCAATTGAATTAGGAAAGGGCGGGTTGCTTCGCTGCGCTCGCATGGCGTCTTATAGACTACTGCGAACTACCCAATCAGCTCCTCCCACGGCCCTGCCCCTTCGCGGATCAGGCTTGGCTCAGGGGTGGTGCAGTCGATGACGGTGCTGGGGACCATGCCCCCGGGGCCTCCGTCGATAACGAGATCGACCAGGTGACCGAACTGCTCGTTGATAACTTCCGGGTCGGTGTATTCCTCTACGTCCTCTTCGGCATTCATGGGCAGCGATACGCTCATGACAGGGTGTCCCAGCAGGCGCACCAGCTCGTTCGTGATCTTATGCTGCGGAACGCGTATGCCGACGGTATCCTTCTTGTTTTTCAGTGCTTTCGGCACCTGCTTGCTCGCTTCCAGGATGAAGGTGTAAGGCCCCGGCAGCGCGGCCTTGAGCAGGCGGAACACGGGCGTATCGACGCTGCGCGCATACTCGGAGAGATGGCTCAGATCGCTGCAGACAAAGCTGAACTGGGCATGCTTCGGCTGTATGCCTTTGATGCGGCAGATGCGTTCGATAGCCTCCGTATTATAGATATCGCAGCCCAGGCCGTAGATCGTGTCGGTCGGGTAGATGATCACGCCGCCGCGCTTCAGCACGTCGACCGCCTGCTGCAAAAGCCGGGGCTGGGGATTTTCGGGATGGATGTTTAGCATGGCTATTGGAGGATGGTCGGATTCCTGCAGCGTTGGATACGGGATGATTAACGACTAGTCAATTGTGTCGGGAAGCAGCGGAGTAATTGGTGAATTGGTGAATACGCGGATTTGTGAATGGGGTTGGGAACTGCCCGGGGAACGTTGAAAGGTTGATTGGTTGAAACGGAAGCCACCTAAAAGACCTTGGGGGAATACGCGGATAGGCGAATGACGGAGCTTTTTGATACAGGTCTTCAAGTCAATACCAACCGCGAAGAGGTTCCTCTACTCCCTTCTGTGTAAAATCATTTAGGCTGAATGACTATTTCCCAACGCCGAGTCCGCTAGTCAACCAGCCAACTACTCAACCCTATATGCTTTGGTCAACTCGTTGATTGGGTGAATTATTTCATGTTCCATGGCTTCTCGTTCCTCGTATATGCTTCGGTTCCCGTTCCATTGCAAATTGCCGATTGCCCATTGCAAATTCTGTATAAACTAAGTGGGCTCCCGCTCCGCTGCAAACTGCCTACTGCAAACTACTACTTTAAACTCCCAATAAAGTCCAGCCCCAGCCTCAGCCGCTCCGCTTCGTTGCCATGGATTGCCGCCCAGGGTGTGCCGCTGTTCTGGACGATGTCCCGGTATTGCTCATAAAAATAGCGCCGTTCTCTGGGAGCCGGATGCTCCCGTTGGGGATCGTAGCTCCAGGGCATGTCGATTCCCGTCAGCAGGTAGCCGTCGTACCTGCGTGCTGCAATAGCCTCCAGGATACGGCGGTCGCAGCGCCCGTAAGCCGATTCGGACCACACCTTGACCACATACAGATCGGTATCGATGATCAGCGGTCCCTTCGCTGTGCCGGCCGCCTCGTCCTCGGACCTGAGCTGTCCGCCCGCGATGGCGAGCAGGTCTGTCTCGTTATAAGGCCGGGCCAGCGCATCGATATAGCCGCGGGCGTATTCCGGCACCCATACGGTGTTGAAAGCCTGGGCCAGGGCCGCGCTGAGCGTGCTTTTGCCGGTACATTCCGGGCCAATAATTACAAATCGTTTCGGCTGGGACACAGGTAAAAATAACCGCTCAGGCTGGTACGACCTTTCCGGTGAAAAGATGCGCCGCTCACCCCCGCCGCCACCCGGCAAAAGCAGAGCTGCGGCCGGGTTAAAGTATGGCTCAAGGATTTCCCTGGGAATACTTTCGAAATAGTTTTGGCAAAATGAAGTCATGCTCCTATCTTCGCACTCCCAATCGGGAATGGTGCGGTAGCTCAGTTGGTAGAGCAATGGACTGAAAATCCATGTGTCGCCGGTTCGATTCCGGCCCACACCACGAACAGAATGAAGCCTTTAGCAGATCAAAATGCTGAAGGCTTTTTTCTTGGGTCGAACAAATCAAAAGAGAAAGCGGATCAAGCCTCAATAGCGTGAGAATTGTCTATGACCGCCCAAATTGGGAGTTTTCGTTCCTACAGTCAATTCTGTGTTCTCGCTAATCGCAAGCCTGGCGGGAGTTTCTGCCTGGTCTAAAAACAGGTAAACCGCCGATGATGGCGGTTTACCTGTTTTTAAGGATGCTCAATTGTCAATGCTCGAACCAAATGAATGTCGAGTTGCTGAAATTATATCTCCAACTGTACAATCTCGTTCCCAAACGCCTTCATCCGTAAGACCGGCGACAAGAGCCTCGCAGGAGTCATAAAATCTGCATAGCAAAACGGGGGTTATCCAGGTGGATGAGCTGTAAAAGCGCCCCAGTCTTTTGCTTGGGAGCGCAGAGCCTGCGATTGCGGCATCTGCAGACCGGATAAGATCCTCAGCCAGCCTTAAACAGCAATGCCGCTTCGAAGGGAAGCGGCATTGCTGTTTACGCAGAGCTTTCCGTAAAGCCCTAATCCTTCACCAGCTTGTAGATCGCATTGCCCGAAGCGGTTTGCAGCTCCAGGGTATACAGACCGGCAGGCAGGCTTGCCGTTGCAATGCGAACTGCGGATACCGCCGCTTCAATGACGGTACGT
>JASLDA010000232.1 GCA_030151745.1 Chitinophagaceae bacterium
CCCGCTCCGGCGGGATGTTTTGCGTCCGGGCCCTTGCAGGCGGCGTAATTTTGCATTATGTCGATACAAGCGGATTTGAACGGTGCCGGTCCTATCCGGAACAAGGTGGCGGAAAGCGGCATCCTGACCCTGGACCTGAGCCCCTTCGTGCCGGCGGCGGAGACGCTTGCCGTCTTCGATCTGAAACAGTTCCTTTTCATGGAGCTGCTGCTGCGCGAGAAGGATTACCGGGCCGCGCTGCAAGCCTTCGACTTCAGCGAATATGCCGGCAAGCACGTAGGTATAGTATGCACCAGCGACGCCATCATTCCGGTCTGGGCCTATATGCTGGCCGCCAGCTACCTGCAGCCTGTGGCTGCTTCCGTGCACACGGGCGGCACCGGCGAGCTCAGCGACCTGGTGATCACCGCCGGCATTGCAACGCTGGATATCACCGGCTATGCCGGGGCCCGGGTAGTGCTTAAAGGTTGCGGCGATACCCCTGTGCCCGCATCTGCTTATGTAGCCGCGAGCGCCCGCCTGCGCCCGGTGGTGAAGAGCCTGATGTATGGAGAGCCCTGCTCCACCGTGCCTATTTACAAGCAGCAGGTACAGAAGTAAGCTTGTGAATTAACCTTGCAGTTGCAGAATCCGGAGCGGGTTATGCATAGATTTGGTGCCTTTTCAAGTGTTCTGCGAAACTTTAAAACATTTAGTTTCGCAAACCTTAAATATGTCATGATCCTGATGCCGCTTTCCCGTATCCTGAGAGTTTCCTTTCTGACGATCCTGTTTTGCCTGCCGCTGTTGCTGACGGCGCAGACCAGGCCCACGAATATCAAAGTCCTGAGCGAAACCGAAGACGGGCGCGGCAATACGATACGGATCGTGCAGTTCAACGAAGGCCTGATGAAGGTCACGCAGACCATCATCGAGCCTAAAAAGCCGAAGGTGGGCGTCGTGGTGCCGATCCGCATGGATACGGCCCGCAAGGACTCCATAAGCATCGTGATATCGAAGAGCAGCTATGTGCTGGTGGTGAAATACCGGGGAAAGGCGATCCGGGTCTACAAGGCGACCTTCGGTCCCAACCCGATGCTGAATAAAAGCATGGAAGGCGACCGGAACACGCCCGAGGGCATATTCCGGATAGCGTCCAAAAACGCGGCTTCGAAGTACAATAAGTTCCTGGGGCTGAATTACCCTAACGATTCCTCGTATGCACGTTTCAACCGGCTGAAGGCCAATGGCGTATTGCCTGCTTCCGCGACGATCGGCGGGAATGTCGGCATTCACGGCATCTGGCCGGGCGGCGACGATCTTATCAAGCTCAGCATCGGCTGGACGGATGGCTGCATTGCGCTGGCGAATAAAGATATCGAGGACCTGTACAGCCTGATCAGCGTCGGCACCAAGGTCCTGATCCTGAAATAGCCCGGATTACCGTAATCGCTGCGCCGGCGCTATTTATGGATAAATCCGGCGATGCTTGGGCCGGGCGCCCTATCTTTACTGCATGTCCCTATACCGTTTCCGCGTTTATTGGGAGGAGGATGACCTGACCTACCGCGATATCGAAGTAGCTTCCACGCAGACGCTGATGGATTTTCACCAGGCTATTGTAAAGTCCTGGGATTTCGATGGCAAGCATACCGCCTCGTTTTTTGAGAGTAACGACCGTTGGGAACGCGGCCGGCGTTTCGCCTCCGATGTGCTCAGCAACAAAAAGGACGCCCCTGCCCTTTCCATGATCAAGACGCCCGTTGCGGCCCTGATCAGCACGCCCAATCAGAAGTTCGTCTACGAATACGATCCCGCCCGTCAATGGAGCTTCCTGGTGGAGCTGATCGGCGTGAGCAAGGATGCAGATCCGCGCAAGACCTATCCGCTGATCATCCGCAAGGAAGGCGTGGCCCCGGCTCAATACGGCGCCAAGATGCTCCCGAACGATAAGATGCTCGAAGTGGAAGAAGCCTATGACCTCGGCGCAGAGGAAATGGCCGAAGGCTTCGGCAGCGAGGGAGAAGGAAGCAGTGAAGGCAGCGAGGAGCAATACCGGGACGAGGAGTAGTCGCTGAACGAGTATTTATTTGATTGCTGAATGAATGTCCGGGGTCTGCATGAGTATCGACGCTGAAAAAACATTGCTGGTCATTACAGGTCCGACGGCTTCCGGGAAAACCGGACTGGCGGTCGGGCTCGCTGAGTGGCTGAATACCTCGGTGATTTCCGCGGATTCCCGGCAGTGCTACCAGGGTATGGCTATCGGCACGGCCCAACCCTCCCTTGCCGAGCTGGCACGTGTCCCGCATCATTTCATTAACGCATATCCTGTTACGGAGCCGCTCAGCGCTGCGGCTTTCGAGCGCGAGGCCCTGCGGCACCTGGAGGAAATTTACGAAGATCGCGGGGCCGCGATCGTCTGCGGCGGCACCGGCCTGTATATCAAGGCGCTCTGCGAAGGGCTGGACGAGATGCCGGAAACCGACCCGGCCGTCGCTGCCCGGGTGGAAGCCGCCTACCGGATCGGGGGGCTGAGCTGGCTGCAGGATACGCTGATGCGGGAGGATCCCCGCTTCGCCTCCAGCCATGAATGGCAGAATCCGGCCCGCCTGATGCGGGCGCTCAGCTTTTACCGCAGCAACGGGGAAAGTATCCTGGAATACCGCAGCGGGCAAAGGAAGCCGCGCCCCTTCCGGATCCTCAAGGTAGCGATCGATCTGCCCCGGGAGCTGCTCTACGAGCGCATCAACCAGCGCGTGGACCAGATGATGGAAGCGGGCCTGGAAGCCGAGGCGCGCGCCATGCTGCCTTTCCGCAACTACAAAGCCCTGCATACGGTAGGCTATGCTGAAATGTTCGAGTATTTCGACGGGCATTGCAGTCTGGCGGCGGCCGTGGAAAAGATCCGCCAGCATACCCGCAATTATGCGAAGCGCCAGCTGACCTGGCTGCGCAAGGATCCTGAAATCCGCTGGATCAGCGGCGATCCTGCAGACTTCGAGGCCCAGGTTCGGCGCATGCTGGCTGCGGGCTGAAGCACCCATACCGGCAAGAGAACCTTGCCCCACCCTGTCAGGATCCCGTCCCCAGCCGCGTCAACGTTTTTTGGACGCCGCTTTCGCCTTGTTTTCGGCCGCGCGGAACCTGGTGATCGCCTCTACCAGCTCCAGCGGCAGGGGGCGCCCGTTCGGGAAGCGGATGGCTCCTTTGGAGCTGGGGTAACTGCTGAGCTCGGCGCTGAAAGCCTTTATGCCCGAGGGCGCGGGATAGAAGCCGATATGCGCTTTGGCAGCGGCGAAATGAACCAGGTTGCCCTCCAGCCTGAAGGTCGGCATCCCGTAGCTGATGGCTTCGGTGGCGTCCGGTGCCGCTTTCGCAATGGTTTCCCGCATAGCCTTCAGGCGCAGGGCCGCTTCACCGTCGAATCCGGCTATGTAGGAGTCGATATTCTCAGCCCTGGCAGCTTGCATAAACGGTTTTTCTAAAGTTACGGGAATTTCCCGGTGATCGAGGTGTCACCTCCAGCAGAGGTGACACCTCGATCACCGGGAAAACCTCAGTTGAGGCTGTGAATGAATTCTTCCAGCAGGGCCATTACTTTATCGATATTCGTCAGCTCAAGGCTCCTGGGCGTGTCGAAAATATCGTGGTAATAGCCTGGTCCGCCGTTGCTGTACACGAAGAAGGCCGGTACGCCCTTCTCCGAAAAATGGTAGTGATCGCTGTTCGCAGCCTTGCCCCTGCTGCGTATCTGCGGCAGGTACTTTTTACTCCTATTGATGGCCTCAAGCTTCTCGAAGGCTGCCGGATACTCGGTTGCATTGACCACCGTCACGCCATCCGCTGCGTTTCCCATGATATCGAGGTTGAGCAGGAAGCGGGTTCTTTCCAGGGGAATAGCCGGGTGCTCGGTATAGTACCGGCTGCCCAGCAAGCCGGCCTCCTCGCCGCTGAAGGCGATGAACAGCACGGAATACCGTTCGGGGCTTGCGGCAATACGCGCGGCCAGCTGCAGGAGCATCGCCGTTCCGCTGGCATTGTCGCTGGCGCCGGGGAAAGTCGCTTCCGAGCCCATCTTGCCCAGGTGATCGTAATGTGCGCTGATCACGATGAAGCTGTCGGGAACGGCGGTGCCCCGGACCATGCCCATCACGTTCGCATTTCGGTTTCTATTCTCCGGCAGCAGCTCGGCATGCACGTCGATGGTGGCCTTGCGCAGTTTTTTCGGCAATGCCGTGTCCTGGACATACAGCACCGTAGCCGGCAGCTGTTTCGTGGCCACGCTCCAGTTCATTTTGCCGTGCTGGGGCAGGATATATGCGCCTTCCGGCAGCTCCTCAGGCAGCTGCTGCATGCGGATGCCGAGCAGCCGGCAGAGGGAATCTGCGCCGCGCAGCAGCACGACATTCCTCCCGTCGAGCCGGTTGCGGAGCGCCGTCCAGGCTGCCCGGTCGGGAAGCCCGCCGGCGTCGATGCTTTTGACCTTCTGCTTCGAGCCGTGATAGCTGGGACTGGCCGCGTCCACGAGAAATTCCGCGCCCGGCAGCAGGCTCTTTTTCCCGAATGCCAGGCTGACCGTATCCGGGAAGGTATTCACGGGGAAATAATAGTACTGGTACCATCCGGAATCCGGCATTACAGGTCGCAGGCCGGCTTCCCGCATTTTGCGCATGATATGCATTGCCGCCCGCTCATGGCCTTTGGCGACATAACCTCGGCCCGACATCGCAGGGGCGCAGAGGCTGCTGATCTCATGCTTCAGGCTGCGCAGATTCTGCTGGGCTGAAAGCCCGTTGGAAAGAAGCGTACAGGTAAAAATGCCAAGGGCGAAACGCCGCATAATCCGGGTTTAAAAACTAAAAGTACGCGCCGCTGCGGTGACTATGGTCCGGCAATACCGAACGGCCGGCAATCCATAGGATCAGCTCCTGAATCGCCTGAGCACCAGGCTGGAGTTCGTGCCGCCGAAGCCGAAGGAGTTCGAAAGGAAGGTATCGAAGCTCCGGTCGATGCGGCTGGCGGCGATATTGATCTTGGCGCTGTGCTCATCCGGGTTCTCGAAGTTGATGTTCGGCGCGATGAAGCCGCCTTCCATCATCAGCATGGAATACACGATCTCGCTGGCCCCGGCCATCCAGCATTCGTGGCCGGTCATGCTCTTGGTGCTCGAAACGGGCACCCGGCTGCCGAACACTTCGAAGATCGCCTCTGCTTCCGTGCTGTCGCCGGCCGGAGTGGACGTCGCATGCGCATTGATATACTCGACCTCCGACGGGCCGACTCCGGCGTCCTTCAGGGCCCTGACGATGCTGCGGGCCTGGCCTTCGGCGCTGGGGTTCGATATATGCTGCCCGTTCGAGGAAAATCCGTAGCCCAGCACTTCGGCCAGTATCACGGCGCCGCGGGCCCGGGCGCTTTCGAGGCTTTCCAGGACGACGGTAGCGGCTCCGCCTCCCGGTACCAGGCCGTCGCGGTCCCGGTCGAAGGGCCGGGAGGCCGCCCTGGGCGCGGATTCGCGGGTGCTGAAAGTGCCCAGGGCATCGAAATTGGGCATGGAATAGATGTTCAGCTCCTGGGCTCCTCCGCAAATGATACGGTCCTGCAGGCCCTGCCTGATGAACATGTATCCCAGCCCGATAGCGTGGGAGCCCGAGGCGCAGGCCGCGCTGATGCTGAAGTTGATGCCGCGCAGCTTAAGGATGGTGGCAAGGTTCATCGTTACCGTGCTGTTGAGCACCTGGAAGACGGATCCCGAGCCCAGCAGCATCGTATCCTTCTTCTCACGGATAATGTCCATGCCCTCGATGACCGGCTGGGCGGAGCTGTCGTTCCCGTAGATGATGCCGGTCTCGTTATCGGCAATATAGGCCTCGTCCAGCCCGGCCTGGGCCAGGGCTTCCATCGTCGCGACGTACGCATACTCAGCCTGCTCGGGCATCATGATGCGCGCCCGCCGGTCCAGCCTGCCTTTCAGCTGGGGCCGCGGCACGAAGCCCGTAAGGCCGGAGCGGTAGCCGAAAGCCTTGCGCACCGGATCGAGCACAATACCGGAGCGGCCCTGGTACAGGGACTGCCGCACTTCCTCCCGGTTTACGCCGAGCGACGAGTAAATACCTAAACCGGTGATAACAACACGTGACACGCTGCGAATTTAGTCAACCCCCGCGCTCCGGGAGCACCGCGTTTCCTGAAGCCCGGGTCGGCAGGACACAGGACCTTTTCCTTCCGTAAGCCCCGGGGCAAAGAGCCTGCGGAATCCCGCCGGCATCCCAAATAAAAAGGACCGCCCACCGGACGGTCCTCTTCATAAATCTGAAATTCAAATTCATCAGGGCATCGGTTCCGCCGCGGCCAGCTTGAAGTTGCGGGTGACGCTGGTGTTCTGACCCTGTACCGGGTTGCCGTTTTTGTCGACCAGGGTCAGCACTACGGTAGCGTTGCCGGCGCCGAGGCCGTTCAGGAAGTGCGGCTTCCAGCTGTCGAAGGTGAAGCTGCCGCTGCGGCCGTTGGTTTCGTTCTTCACATCCGCCTTGATCTTGTAGTCCTCGCCCAGCGATACATTGGTCGGGTAGAAATCGAGCAGGACATTGGAGGTGTCCGCGCCCAGGTAGTCGCCTTTCGGGCGGCTGTAGAACACCATCGGTGGCAGGGCGCTGTCGATCTTCTGAACGGCTCCCTTCTTATCGACGCGGAAATGCGCCAGTATGCCGGCCTTGGGGCTTTTCACGCTTTCGTGGTAGGAGCGGCTGAGGAAGCACATCACGTAATTGTCGGTGCCCTTTGCCACGGTCATTTCGTGCTTGGGTTCGTACAGCGCTACGTAAGGCCTGTTATTGTAGATGAAGTGGATGTGCTGTCCGTCCTTGGAGTTATTGCACCGCTTGGTGCTGGCATCCCCGGTCTGGGCTTTCAGCTCGAAATTCTTCACGTCGAATGCGAAGCTGAGCTTGACGCTGTCGCCGACGGGCGTCGCCGTCATGCTCTTGATGGCGAGCTCGGCATCCGGATATTCCGGGGATCCGGGGACGTCCGAAATTGTGATGCTGCCGGAATGCGCGGCCAGGGATGCGGAATCCTTGGTGCCGCTTTCCGTAGTCGTGGTGTTTTCGGTGCAGGACGCGGCCATCAGCATGGTGCCGGCCAGAATGCAGATCGGTAAGCGCATGGAAGGGAGATTTTTGGTAAAACTAAAGGGCAGACCCTATTTTGAGAAAAATTTAAGCGCGGGGCGCTTGATCGGCGTATAGATTTGCGCCACGTTCAAACTCCCAGAGCTCGCCGTAAAAAGATCACGCCTTGCTGACCACTGCTGAAATACTGGCCCGCGTCCGCCGGATCGAGATCAAGACCAAAGGTCTGAGCAATCATATTTTCGCCGGCGAATATCACTCCGCTTTCAAGGGCAGGGGGATGTCGTTCAGCGAAGTCCGGGAATATACCACCGGCGACGATGTGCGCAGCATCGACTGGAACGTGACCGCCCGCTCGAATGCGCCGCACGTGAAGGTGTTCGAGGAAGAGCGCGAGCTTACGGTGATGCTGCTGGTGGACGTCAGCCTTTCCTCCCTGTTCGGCAGCCATGGCCGCTCCAAGCGGGAGATGATCACCGAGGTCGGCGCCGTGCTTTCCTTTGCGGCGGCGACGAACAACGATAAGGTCGGTGTCATATTTTTCTCGGATAAGGTCGAAGGCTTTATCCCGCCGAAGAAGGGCCGCAGCCATATTCTGCGCATCATCCGCGAGCTCATTGCCCTGGAGCCCAAAGGCCAGGCGGGGACGAAGATTTCAGCCGGACTGGAGTACCTGAACAATGTCCTGAAGAAACGCACGATCACCTTCGTGCTCTCGGATTTTATTTCGGCGCCGTATGAAACGCCGCTGCAGCTCGCGGCGCGCCGTCACGATGTGGTGGGTATCCAGATCTACGACCGCGGGGACAAGGAGCTGCCCAGGGCCGGCCTGCTCCAGGTGGTGGACGCGGAAACGGGCGCCCGGAGCTGGATAGACAGCAACGATAAGAAAGTGCAGCTCGAATACGGCCGGGCCTTCGACGGCATGCGGCAGTACGGCATACAGGCGTTCCGCAAAGCCGGCGCGACGCTGGTAAGCATGCGCACGGACGACGATTACGTAAAAATGCTTCAAGGATTTTTCAAGGGCCGATGAGACACCGCTTCCGACTTCTATGGCTGCTGCTGATCTGCGCCCCCCGCCTGGCGGGCGCGCAGGCGGATGCGCAGGCTACGCTCAGCGGCGATCCCCTCCGGCTTACCGTCGGCGACCAGTCGCGGGTATTTCTCAGCGTCCAGCACGATCCGAAGCTTAGCCGCGTCGCCTGGCCCGCCGTGCCCGACAGCTTCGGCAAGCTCGAGGTCGTCGAGAAAAGCAAGATCGACACGATACGGACGGGACGCTTCACGCAATACCGCCAGCGGCTGATGGTGACCGGCTTCGATTCGGGGGAGTTCATCATTCCGCCGTTCCAGGTCAGCGTCACGCCGGTCGGCGGCGCGCCGTACCAGCTCACGACGGGCCAGCTGAATATCGTAGTCCAGACCCTAGACGTCGACACTACCAAGCCCTTCAAGCCCATCAAGGGCATCCTGGCCGTGCCGGAAAGCTGGCTGGATTATATCTGGTACCTGGTCGGCGCTGCGCTGCTGCTCGCCGTCATATTGTTCTTCATCCTGCGTCGCAAACGGCAGCCCGAAACGGCGCCTCCGCCTCCGCCATCCGTTCCCCTGCATGTGCGTACGCTGAAGGCCCTGGACGCGCTGGAACAGCAGGGACTCTGGCAGCGGGGGGAGGTCAAGGAATATTATGTGCAGCTCACGGATATCCTCCGCGGCTATATCGAAGCCCGTTTCGGGGTGCCGGCCCTGGAGCGTACGACGGATGAGCTGACGGCCGCCTCGCGGCAGCACGCGGAGCTCTGCCGCCATACAGACGCTCTTTATCTTATCCTCAGCACGGCCGATATGGCGAAGTTTGCCCGGGCTCAGCCCATGCCCGATGAGCATATCGCGGCATTGCGCGCAACCCGGGAATTCGTTACCGCCACCATTCCTCGGGAGCCGCCTGCAGCCCCATCCACACCAAGTCAGCAGCCATGATGCAGTATATCGCCGCGCTGTCCGACTGGCAGCATCTGAAGTTCGCGCATCCCTGGGCCTTTGTCCTGCTGATCCTCGTGCCCTTGCTCATCTGGTGGCAATGGGCCGCGCGGCGCCGCGCGAACCCGGCATTCCGCCTGACGACCACCAGCGCCTTTTCTCATCTGAAGCCGGGGCTCCGCAGCCGGCTGCGCCCCCTGGCGGGAGCGCTCCGCGTACTGGCGCTCTGCGCGCTGATCGTGGCCCTGGCCCGGCCCCAGAGCTCGTCGGTGACCGAGAACGTGGACAGCGAAGGCATCGACATCGTGCTGGCTATGGACGTATCCGGATCCATGCTGGCCGAAGACTTCAAGCCGAACCGGATAGAGGCTTCCAAAAAGCTGGCGTCCGACTTTATCAACAGCCGGCAAGGAGACCGGATCGGGCTGGTCATTTTCTCGGGAGAGAGCTTTACTCAATGTCCGGTAACGATCGATCACCGTGTGCTGCTGGAGCAGGTGAACGCGGTCGAAAGCGGTGTCCTGACCGACGGCACCGCGATCGGCGACGGGCTGGCGACCGCGGTGGACCGCATCCGGAATACGAACGGTAAAAGCAAGGTGATCATCCTGCTGACGGACGGCGTGAATAATGCCGGGAAAGTGGGCCCGGAGCTGGCCCTGGAGATCGCGAAGGCGTTCAAGGTGCGGGTCTACACCATCGGCATCGGGACGCACGGACAGGCCCCCACGACCATCCAGACTCCCTTCGGCGCGCAGAAGATCATGCAGCCGGTGCAGATCGACGAGGACCTGCTTCGCAATATAGCAAAGCAGACAGGGGGCAATTATTACCGCGCAACCGACAATAAGAGCCTGCAGTCCATTTACGCACAGATCGACAAGCTGGAAAAGACCAAGGTCGAGATCAGCTCGTTCAAGCACTATTCGGAGCTGTTTTTCCCCTTCGCCCTGTTTGCCTGCATCTGCATCGCCCTGGAAGCGCTGCTTCGCTGGACGCTGTTCCGGACGATTACCGAATAGCATTCCTGCATTGGAATTCGGGTTTTACAAGACATGCCCTGCAAGAGAGCATGCTTTCCCGGGGCTTCCCGCTCCAGCCCGGGGCTTTACGGAGCAATAGCCGCTATCCGCCGATTTTCCCTCCGCGATTCCCGGCCGGCTCCGACCTTTGCCTGCACGAATACCCCTTCAACCATGAAAGCTCTTTTTCTTGCCGCTGCGCTCGGCTTCAGCCTCGCCGCCACTGCCCAGACCGACTATAAGCCGGTGCTGACGGCCACGTTTATCAATTTCGACACGTCTTACCAGGATATGGCGGTGCGGGAAGCCGCAGGCAATAAGCTGATCCTGATCGCGAAAAAATACCCCCAGGAATGGGCGCCGCAGTACTATGCCGCTTACAGCCGCATCCAGCTCAGCTACACCGAGAAGGACGAAGCCAAGCGCGACGCCTACCTGGACGAGGCTGAGCAGTACCTGGCCGAAGCGATACACATCCTGGGTAAGGAGAACGATGAGACCCATATCATCGCCGCGGTGATCGCAAATGCCCGGATGGCGGTGAAGCCCCGGGAGCGGTACCAGAAATACGGCAAGATCTTCGACGAGCAGCTGGACGCGGCCAAGACGATCAACCCGGACAATCCCCGCATCTACCTGGAACGCGGCATTGCCAAATTTTATACACCCAAGATGTTCGGCGGGGGCAGAAAAGCTGCAGAGCCGTATTTCAACAAGGCAAAGGACCTCTTTGCAAAAGAGCCCAAAGGAGATATTACAGATCCTTACTGGGGCGAAGGTGCAAACAACTATTTCCTGGGACTGATCGCCAAGGGCGGCGCGGAGTAACAGGTTCCTGCCTTTTGACTGGCGGGCCGGGAAAGTCGTCAACGCTCCGGGCGTTGACGACTTTCGCTTTTATGACGGGGCGTCACCCGGCGCCGACGCAATACAACACCGTCTCCGCACGTTATCCGATACCTTTGAAGGTATTCTGAACGGTCTCATGACGCTTCGACATTTACTCGCACCGGCGCTGCTGATAGCCTCGCTTCCTCTGGCTTCCATATCCGCGCAGAACCGCCCGATCGGTTTCTGGCGTGCGCACCTGCCGTACAATAATGCCCTGGGCGTAGCCACGGACGGCAGCAAGCTCTATGCGATTGCGGAAAAAGGATTTTTTACCTACGATCCTTCCAGCGATTCCTACGAACGCTTCTCCAAGGTCGAAGGGCTGCATGAAACCGGTAC
>JASLDA010000249.1 GCA_030151745.1 Chitinophagaceae bacterium
CGACCGTCTCGCCGAAATGCGTATTGATGCTCTGGATCAGCTGGGCCTTACCGAAGAGGATCTCCTGCTTCAAAGCCGCGACGTCCGTGAAGACGACGAGCTTTTTCTCCGCCAGGCTCAGGTTGCGGGTGTAGCGCGCGATCGTGCGGCCCACGATCTGCTCCCATTCCTCCCGGAGCCGGAGTTCATGCATCTTAGGCTTCCATCTGGATTGTTCCAGGAGCAGGGACAGGGCTTCACCGATAGAATATGTAGGCATGGAGATAAGCGGCTAAGGTACGATAAAGCGCCGCCGGGACCGGCCCGTATGCCGCGTCCCTGAACTCCTGCATTTGTCAGTACCTTTGCAGACTTTTTCTATTCGCCGAAATCAGGTATGCGGCTCAATAACCTGATTTGTCAAGTTAGGCTGCGGGCCCCGAGACGCGTATCTGACCTATGCAATTCATAACCTGGCTGGATTATCTGCTCTTGCCCCTGTTTGCAGGCATCATTTACATGCTTGCCAACAACTTCCGTAATCGCAAGTATCCTCCCGGTCATCCCTGGCGCCCTTATTTCATGCCGGCCCTGACGGTGAAGCTGGGCGGAGCCATCTTCATCGGCATGCTGTACCAGTACTATTACGGCGGCGGAGACACCTCCAACTACTTCGCCCAGGCCCGGGTGATAAACAGCTCGCTCTCGGAATCGCCGGTCAAGTGGATCAACCTGGTGCTGCACCTGCCGAACTGGTACGATCGCGAGTACACCCAATACATCTCGCAGATGTATTGGTACAGCTCGCTGAACAGCTACATGGTGGGAGCTATCGCCGCCCTGCTCAGCATACTCACCTTCACGACCTTCCTGCCCACGTCCCTGCTCTTCGCCGTCCTGTCGTTCACCGGCAGCTGGGCCATGTTCCGCATTTTCGCCGAGCAGTACCCGAGGCTGACCCGGCATATCGCCATCGTCATTCTCTTTATCCCCAGCACCTTTATCTGGGGATCCGGCATATTCAAGGACACCCTGTGCATGTTCTCCCTGGGTTGGCTGCTGTTCGGAACCTACCGGCTGCTGCTGCGCGGCAGCTTTTCGCTGCCGTCCCTCCTGCTGGCGGTGCTGGGCTTCTACCTGCTGGCCGTCATCAAGCTGTACATCCTGGTTGCCCTGGTGCCGGCGCTGCTGTTCTGGGTATTTTTCAGCTATTCCGCGCGCATCCGCTCCGGAGCCCTGAGGTTCATGGCGGGCCTGTTCCTGGCAGGTGTCTGCTCCGCCGGGATCATCCTGCTCTCCGGCACGCTGGCGGAGCAGCTGGGCGCCTATTCCGTCGAAAACGTCGTCAAGACCTCCACCGTGACCCGGGAATACATCTACGGCGTGTCCGGGGACGAAGGCTCGGGCTACGATATCGGCACCGTGGAGCCCTCGCTGGGGGGCATGCTCCGGAAGTTCCCGCAGGCGGTGAACGTCGCGCTGTTCAGGCCCTACCTCTGGGAAGCGCGGAAGCCGATCGTATTCTTCAACGCGGTAGAGGCCTTCCTGTTCCTGCTCGTGACGCTGCGGATATTATTTACGATAGGTCCCCGCCGTGCCTTGCAGGCGATCGCCGGAGATCCCAATATCCAGCTTTGCCTGATCTTCACGCTGATATTCGCATTCTCCGTGGGGATCTCCTCCGGCAATTTCGGCGCCCTGTCCCGGTACCGGATACCCTGCCTGCCGATGTACGGGCTGGCTCTTACGCTAATCTATTTCCGCTACCGGCCTACGGACAAAACCATCCTCAGCCCCTAGCCAGGCACATATCGGAGCGAAGACCCGGGGCCTGGCCGATCAGGGGCCGGTCAGCCTTTGAATAGATCCACGAAGGACTTCCGGATGGCCGCCACGCTGTAGTGGGCCAATACCTTTTCACGGGCCTCCCGGCCCATCCGGCTGCGGCGCCCGGCGCCGGCAAGCAGGCTGCGCAGCCCCGAGGCAAACTGCTCCGGGGTCTCGTACAGGTAGCCGTTCCGGCCTTCGTCGATGATCTGCGTGTTGACGCCCACCGGCGATGCAAGCGCCGGGATGCCCAGGGCCATATACTGGATCAGCTTGAAGCCGCATTTGCCCTCGCTCCAGCGGTCGGGGGTCAGCGGCATGATACCCACGTCCAGCTGCAGCAGGTCCTCGATTTCCGAGGCGGGGTTCCAGGGCTGGAAGCGCCAGGATTTCAGCGGCAGCCCGGGCTCCTTGTCCGCGATCACGACGAAGGTAAAATCCAGCTCTTCCTGCAATTCCTGCAGTGCCGGCATTACCGCGTCCAGGTATTTAAGCGTGGAATGGCTGCCCGTCCAGCCGACGACCAGGGGCTGCCCGTCCAGGTGCTCCTTGACCCGGTTATAGCGCGTATCCGTATCCACCACCGTTGGAATGCGGACGACATTCCGCGCGCCGGCGTTCCGTGCAAATGCGCACAGGTAGTCGTTGCCCCCGGCCACGGCCTGCGCCCAGCGGCAGATGCGCCCCACCTTCCAGAATGCCTTCAGGCCGGCCGCGAGCCGGTTCTGCTCCGAGGTATTGGGAATCCAGATCGCGTCGTCGAAGTCGTAAATTATCTTCTTGCGGAGTATTTTCCGGAGATACCACTCGAAGAAAGGAGGCCCCAGCGGGGCGGCCTCGCGGTGGATGAAGATATGCTCGTATCCCGGGGCCTCGAAGATCACGGTCTTCAGCCTGCCCAGGTAGCCGCGGACAATGCCCCAGGCCTTTTGCGGCAGGGAGCCGCCCTTATATAGCACCTGCCAGGTGGCTGCCGTCATAAACGGCCGCAGCGTGAAGGGAACGCCGGCCTCTTCCAGCAGCGGCAGCAGGGCTTCTACCCGGAAACGCTGGGAAGGGGCCTTGCCCAGCGGGTAGGGAAGCAGGAAAAGCACGGCCATAGGGGCTGCAAAAATAAGCCTCCGGGCCTTCAGCGCGATACGTGCCGTATAATCCGCCGGCCGCCCGTTATCCCGGGTGCTGCGCCCGGGAATTCTTTCCGCGGGCGAAGCCGAAGCGGTCTTTCAGGAACAGGAACTGGCGCTCGAGCAGGTAATAGGAAAGCAATGCAAGGACGATGCTGAGCACAAAGGAAGAAACGATGAAGGCGGCCCCCTCCGCCAC
>JASLDA010000261.1 GCA_030151745.1 Chitinophagaceae bacterium
CACCGAGGGACAACAATCCTCGCACATTTTCCTTCGCTTCCATGTTCTACATCTCAATTCATAGCGAGCGTAGGACGGGGTGGAGCTCAGCCTCGCCATCGCTGGTCTCCTGCTCGCCACTGCAACTTTCGCGGCCCCCTGCGGCAAGGATAAGAAGGACGGAGCCTGCTGCAAGGGCAAGAAGGAAGCCTGCGCCAAGAAGGAAGCCAAGAACTGCAAGGAGAAATCCTGCTGCAAGAAAGGCGCGGCTACTGCTCAGAAGTAATTTGCAATAGGCAATTTGCAATAAGCAATATGTAATAAAGAAACCGGGGCTAGCGCCCCGGTTTCTTTATTACACCAATCTTAAATCTTCAACTATAGCGCACCAGTTCCCGCCCTTTCAGGATCGGTACTACGGGGTGGAGATCGGGTGTCGTGCAATACCTCAGATCCTCGTCCAGCCCGTAACCGGCGAGACGGTGATAATGCGAGCTGTCCATCAGGTAATCCAGGTATCTTCCCCCGCTTGCCTCAGCCAGCGTGCGGGCAGCCCGGGCGCTGTCGTCGCCTATGGTAAAATGCTCCGCGATCCTTGAGACCACCGCCCCGGCAAATAGAGTGTCTTCCAGGTTGAATTTATCCTTCCAGGCCGCGCATCCCAGCAGTACGGGCTTGTTCCGGGCGATCAGGTAATCGCAAACGGCGCTGAGGTTCACGAAGGCGCCGGTAATGATCGTGTCGGCTCCTTGCACCATATGCAGCAGCTTAGTGCCGTTGGTAGTCGTGAGTACCAGGGTTTTCCCCTTGATAAAGTCGGTCCCGTATTCCAGCGGGCTGTTCCCGTATGCCAGTCCCGGCGCGATCTTACCATCCCGCTCCCCGGCAGTGATGCTGTTCTCCGTGCAGGCGCCGGTGGCAATGCACTCGTCGACGGCGGCTACCGGGATCACGCGGGCGGCCCCGTTGTCGATTGCCGCTGCGATGGTGGACGTGGCCCGGAAAACGTCTATGATGACGGTTACGGTACCGGCCGGGTCATACAGGTGCAGGAGCGCAGGAGACAGGCAGACTTCTAAACGGGGCTTTGGATCCATGCCGCAAGATACAGCAGTAGCCTGCTGCAGGGCATAAAAAAACGCCGCAGCTGGGCTGCGGCGTTTCATGAATATGCTTGGATCAGTACACCCACATATCGTGCTCCTTCTCGTAGATCTTGTCGGTCATGATCTGCGATTGGTAAAGCGATTCGAGATCGTTCAGGCCTGCTTCGCGGAAGTTGGTATTGTCTGCGTTGCTTACGCGGATGATACGGCCGCTCCAGTAACGTCCCTCGAAGAAATCGTCCCAGGTCATACGCTGCACGTCGTTCTCGGGATTGAATACTTCGTATTGAGCGAATACCGGGCGGGCTTCGGGATAGTAGATCCACATCAGCGGAGTCTGGGCGCGCAGCGTCTGATCTTCGTTCAGGATATTGCGGATCGGAGCGATGCCGATGATCCGGACGACCATGCGGCCCAGGTTACGGTCGAACATCCAATCCTCCTTTACCCGGTACGAGGTGATCAGGTCGGTATTGAAGTCGCGGTTCTTGATGACCTGAGTTTCGGCGCCGGTGATCGGATCGATCTGGATGATGGTATCCGGCTTGCCGACGAGCATTTCGAGGATCTGCTCCTTGGTCATCGCCGCGGTAAAGCGGTCATCGAACGGAGAGTAGGCCTTGATCTTGCCCTTCTTTACCGCGTCAAGGATAATTTCGATGAAGTAGCCGCCACCAGTCTGATCGTCGCCGGGGTAGCGGAATGCGAGGTTCTGCTTTTCGCGGGTGTCGATCTCACGCCAAACGCGCTTCTTCCAGAGGATGTCGGCCTCACGGAGCGGCTGCCAGGCCAGCGTCTTGGCGGTGTGCGGAACGCGGTCGTAGGCTCCGTCACGCACCAGGGAGGGCTTCCAGCTCGGGCTGGTCGGCTCGTTATTGTTGCCGTTCCCGGATTGGGCGGCATCGGTGATCTGAGGTTGTGCCCAGGCGCCCGCGCTGCAGCAAAGCAGACCGGCCAGAGCAGCGAGTTTAAATGATTGGCGGATGTTCATGCTCCTAAAAATAAGATAGACTTCGCAGATTAAATCAGGATGAAAGAAATTGAGGGCAGTTGACGAGTCGTTCCATCAGGCATTTTCGCGCGGATATTGTCGATATACACACGGTCGCCAATCTGAGCACTTTCCACATAGGCCTTGGCGTCGCCTGCAAAATACGCATTTGTCATAGTGCCCAGCATGCGGTATTCGCCGCGCTTCGGCTTAACGGCCATTTCATAGGATACGATTTCTGCCTTTACGGCGAAATCGAAGTTTTCCAGCACCGCAGCCACACCGAGCTGCGCTTTGAACTCGTTGGATTTGAACGGTCCTCCGGTCTTGCCGCCGACCTTGGCGATCGGGTCCGGGATACGCTTGACGCGGATATCCATGCCTCCCACCTGCGAAGTTCCCTTAGATGTCTTCGCCATGATCGCCGCCTTGATCACCTGGGGACCTCCCGGTGCCACACGGACATTGTACGTTCCCTTGCCGGTTGCGCTGAGCGTTGCGCCGGGGATGCTGACGCTGACATCTTCCAGCGAGTAGCCGGCGGCAGTCACGGTAATCGGGTTATCGACACCGATATAGAACACGTTCATCTTATCCAGCTGCATGGAAGCACCTGCGGTGCCGACCATGTACTTGAATTCCCAGGGCTGGGAGAAATTGCGGTCGCCGAGATTAAGGGACAGGGTACCGCGGACCGTTTGCTCGCCTAAGCCGGAGGCTGTACCGGTCCAGGTACCTACGCCGTCCTGGATCTTAACGGAACCGGAGGAGGTCGAAATGGTCGGGTTGACGGTCTTATTATAGGCCGCTACCATAATCTGTGCTTCAACCGGCTGGTTCTGAAGAACGTAGGTCGTCTTCGGGATAGCCAGGGCCGTGATTGCGTCAAACTTGATCTGCTTGGCTCCCGCGTCCAGGAAAAGCTGGTTGATGGCCATCTGCTCGGCATTCCTCACGTCGCTCTGGAGCTTGGACATCAGTGCAATGGCGCCAAGCGTAGGGACGTGATAGAATGTTCCGGTGGCCCAATCGCCCTGCGGGTTGTTTTCATCCTTCTGGGGATCCGGCGTTTGAAGCGGCAGTTCCTTCTCGAAGCGCGCCTTAACCAAAGGGCTATCGATACGATCGAGAATATAGGCCTTCAGTTCGTTCAGCTTCTTCTTGACCTCGTCTCCGCCACGCTTTTCAACAAGCAGGGATGTGGATGCATCGATGTTCGCCTCGTCCTTTATGACACCAGGCTGTCCGGCAAGGAAGCCCCCGGCCTGCATGATAATCTTGGTCTTCCAGTCGTCAAGATACTTGAACGTTTCATCCGCCTTCGCGTGAATTTCCTTTGCCCGGTCGTTGTAGGGCTTTACCCGCTCCTTCTGGCCTTCGCGATCTTCATTGACCTGAAATGCCAGCATGGTTTCGTTATTCTTAGCGTCGAGGGCGGCGTTGGATTTAGTCATGCTCTCGTTGATGATCTTGAAAGCATGCAGAATCTCACTTGATATATTAAGGGCCAGCATGGCCGTAAGAACCAGGTACATGAGGTTAATCATGAGCTGCCTCGGCTCTTTAGGTATAGACATTCTCTAGTGTTTACTGATAATGAAGAATGAGGATACGGAACTCACGGATTCCTGTTCACAGTCGCGCCTTAGCGGCCCTGCATGGCGCTGAGCATGTTGCCGTAGATATTGTTCAGGTTGGTCAGGTTGCGGGCCAGGGCACCGATCTGCTCGCGGGCCGCCTTGGCGTCCTCTGCAGAAGCAGCCATGGAATCGGAAGCGTTCAGCAGGGTGCTGTAGAACTTGTTCATGGCCTTCAGGTGGTTGTTCGCATCCTGCAGCTCCACCTCATAGATGCGGTTCAGGTCGCCGAGATTCTGCGTAAGAACCGTCACTTGCTTGTGGAAGTTAGCGGCGTCGGCAGAGGCATTGTTGAACACGCCCATGGTCTGGGTAGCGCCCTGGAAGGTCGTCTTCATTTCAGTCAGTGCGGAGGCTGTCTCGCGGGCAGCGGAAGAGTACGCCCCGGTAGCGGCGGCGACCTCGGTGATGTCCTTCATCTGCTCGACGGTATTGCCGAAGCGGGTAAAGTTCTCGTTCAGGCGGCGCAGGTTCGCCGGGTTGATCTGGGCTTCCTCCAGCATCTTATCGAGCTGTGCGGTAGCGGCCTGGGAGTTGCCTCCGCTGCCCGACAGGCTGATAGCCGGGGGCTTCTGGAACTTAACCCCCTTGCGGTAGGCTTCTACGTGCGGGTTCTCGTCCAGGTTCGGATAATAGCGCTCCCAGTAGTAGTCCTTGTGCGGAGGGAGCACGCCGAGCAGCGCGAAGATGAAGGCTTCGGTGATCATACCTACCGGCAACATGAAGTTGGCGATGGACCAGTGCTGAAGTTTAGCGAGCGCACCAATCAGTACAATGGCCGCACCAAGGCCGATGATAAGATTCTTGATGTACTTACCGACTTTGGTTTCAAAAAACAGTGCGATCGAGTTCATTCTCAGTGAAGAAATTGAGCTTGTGAAAGGGGGAAAACGAAAATGGTTGGGAGAGAATTGTAATTTTTTCAGCTATTAACCGGCGCTTAACGGCGTACCGCGGAGCGGCGGTTAGTAACTGCCTGAGATACTTCAGGGTAGATGCAGCGGAACCCGATATAGGCCTTGGCCGTGTCGGCGTATTCATAGTCGCGGGTGCCGTTCTGCAGGTAGTAGGCCACGTCGCGCCAGCTGCCTCCGCGGATGACCTTGCGGCGCATCCATTGCGGATCGTTCTCCTGGATGCGGTAGCGTACGTCCGGGTTCACGTCGGACAATGCCTGGTAGGAGTTGCCGAAATACGAGCTATTGGTCCACTCGCTCACATTGCCGGCCATGTTATACAGGCCGTAGTCGTTCGCGAAGTAAGCGGTGACCGGCGTCGTGTACAGGCCGCCGTCAGCAGCGTAGTTGCCGCGCTGGGGCTTGAAGTTCGCCAGGTAGCAGCCCTTCTTGTTCACGATGTAAGGACCACCCCAGGGATAGGGAGACTCGTTGCGGCCGCCGCGGGCTGCCCATTCCCACTCCTGCTCGGACGGAAGGCGGAACTCGCTTTCGAAGTACTGGCGCATCCGCTCGCGCTCGCTGCGCCAGAGCTTGGTCCGCCAGTTGCAGAAAGCCTGAGCCTGCCACCAGTTGACGCCGACAACCGGGTAGTTGTCGAAGGCGTTGAACCAGTTGTACTGGCGCGCGATCGGCTGGGTGTAGGCATAGCTGAACTGGCGCTTCCACGCATTGGTATCGGGATAGCTGGGGATGTACTTGGTGACGACGTACTCGGAACGCGGACGGGTCGGATTCTTCGCATGCTCTTCGTAATCGAAGTAGCTCATGGTGTACACCAGCTTGCTGTTGTCGAATTCCTGACGGCCCCAGCCGCTCTGATCGGGCGCGAGATAGAGGGTGCTGATCTGTTCCTGCACGTCCGGGTTGCGGTAGTTCACCGGGCGGCGCATGTTCACGATCTGCGAACCGTCATTCGGGTTGTCGATAAAGTCGCCGAGCAGCGTATGGGCGATGGAGTCGCGTACCCAGTTGGTAAACTGGCGATATTCCATGTTGGAAATCTCCGTCGCATCCATGTAAAAGCCGGAAACCTGGGCGGTACGAATCAACGTCTCGTTCTTGCCTGTGAT
>JASLDA010000527.1 GCA_030151745.1 Chitinophagaceae bacterium
GTCATCATCCCGACGGTATTCGTACCGGACAAGGAGGAAGAGCAGGATTTCAAGACTATGGTGAGTACGAAGATCATCCAGCAATATGGCATTGTGAAGAAAACGGAGCGTTACGACCATGGTGCTGTCACGACTGTCGAGAATCTGATATTCGATAGTGAGAGTGGGGATGTAATCCTTTCCAGGGTCGACAATGAGTTTAAAGACAATCTGTATAACGTATCGTACCCGGCTTACCTGGCCTATAAAGGGATGGGACCGGCTTATGAGAATACTGGTTACGAAGAGCTGGGCGCACATATGGACGCCTTTGCAAGTCCGCAGAGCACCATCGGCCGGGACTCGGTCCTGCTGACAGTCAGTAACAGGGCTGCGTTCTGTTCCGGGGACGAGCTACTGCTGACATATATTCCGCCCGGTGGAACCACTGAGCGGTCAATCAAGGTCTGGTGCCAGTCGATCTCGGGAACGAATGCAATCCTTGTTATGCCACGATACAAAGTTGCTTCGTCAACAGTCGTATTCCCCGATTGGTCTGGTTCGCGGGTGGATAACGTACGTGTGAAAATTCTCCGATCCGGCCGCCGTAATATGCTTAAATCGACGGTACAGCAGGTGGCGCTGGCTGATAATCCATACCAAAGCAGCATCAATGACTTTCTAGGAGGATCGGCCGCATTTAATAAGACGCTCAGCGTGTCGGGGGCGCTTTATTATCCTGTATCGAGCACATACGTACTTGACGGACCTGATTCCGAGGAGGCCGTTACGGGAGCTGAGATCTATAGAGCTGCATCCGGTAAGCTGAAGTACTTCAATCCGTATGTACTCGGCCTGAGGGGCAATTACCAAGCGCGGGAAACCTATAGCGGTATCGAAACCAGGAAATACGACAATGGCCATGTTCGTTATGATGGTTCATATCCACTTCCGCAGTTCCCCTGGCAAAACCTGAATAACGGTCCGACCAATTATGGATCAGACGTGAACATTATCAAGCCGTATGCAGGTCTGTTCAACTATCAGGCTAATCAGGCTTACCTGTACTCAATGTACAACCGCGGGGTTTTTATCACGAACAGCGATCCCTTCCGGAACGTCCTGGAGGAGCTGGACCTGCAAAGCAGGTATTCTGCCGCTCAGTATGGCTACAACGCTCAGCTCCCGGTTGCCGTCGGGAAGAACGTCAGTCAGAGCGAGTTCTTTTTCGACGGATTCGAGGATTACGGAAGCCTGCTGCCGGAAGGGCTACGGCTATTGCGGTTTACATCATCTTACTTGTTTTCGCCTTTCGCGAAGCTGTTCCGCGTTCCGAAAGACGTAAGCTCCTACAGTAGTGCGAACAGCATTAATCTTAACACGAGCATCAATATCAGGCGCAGCGGGCAAAATTACGCTGTCCGTGGAACGACGGCTATCATACCCGGCAGCGTGACCAGTTCGTATCTGGAGCTGAGCAACGAAGCCAGTCACACCGGGATATATAGCCTTAAGGCCAGCGCGGCAATCGCAATACCGATTCCCACGCAGACCATTTCTGAGCTCGTTAACTTGGCGAGCGCTCAGGGCAACAGTAACAGGGACTGGAAGATCCTGCCTTTTGCGCTGCCTCTGAATAAGAAGTGCGTTGTCAACCTATGGGTAAAACCAATCAGCGCCAACGTGCAGAACCAGGTATCATTATTGGTCGGAAGTACTACCTATCCGCTTCAGGCAAAGTCGACGAGTATTGACGGCTGGTATCTGCTGGAAGCCCTGGTGGGGCCAAATGCTGCGAATCAGTCTGCTTCGCTCAACCTTCCGGGAGGCATCTATATCGACGATGTAAGGATGCAACCAGTAGACGCCAGCATGAGATCATTTGTCTATAACCCATTCAACTTTAGGTTGATGGCTCAGCTTGACGAGAATCATGTTTCGACCTTGTTTGAGTATGACCAGGAAGGGCGGCTTATCCGGACGAAGCGGGAGACTTCGCAGGGAGTTAAGACGATATCTGAAAACAGAAGCTCCAACGCCAAGCGATAGTTAATAAAATCACTACAGTATGCTGCGTGTATCGTTGTTCATGTTGGGGATCCTTATGTCGGTAAAAGGCATGTGCATAAATCCAATACTATATGTATCGGATCAACTGAAGCTGCTTAGCGGCGTCACCTTGTCCTATCGGTACTCGGTTTCGCTCGTCGACCTGAGAACGGGCAGGGTAATTGACAGTAATAGCGGACGTTTGTACCGATCTGGCAACGAGTTCGTTGACAGTAACAAGGAGTTTTACACGGCTATCACAGATCGGTACTTCTGCAAACTGGACAGGTCCAGAAAGGTAGTATCAATATACCAACTGGATGTATTGAAGCGGAAGTTGGGAATCGACCCCGGAATTCCTCGGAATACGATCAACATCATGGACTCTCTCGGCTTTAAATCGCCGGTGCCGCAAATAGATACCTCCGCGCGGGAATACTACAGCTTGACCTGGCAATTGGCATCCCCGGTCCAGTCGTCTTTTTGCATCTGGATCGATAAAAAAAGCTATCGACTGCTAAGTGTCCGAATTGCAGCGCTTGAATACATTGATGAAAAACACAGATACAACCGGTTGTGTACTATTAGCGATATCAGCGCTACGCCTGCCGGAGAACCTGTCGATCTAAGGTCGATATTCAGGATTGAAGCCCGCAAAGTCGTAATGGCGTCCAAGTACGCAGATTATACTGTCAAATCAATTATTGATTAATTGCTATGCGTAGATATCTTTTACTTTCTCTCCTTTTTTGTTTTAGTGGGG
>JASLDA010000529.1 GCA_030151745.1 Chitinophagaceae bacterium
CTGATGGAAGCACGCCGCAACATGGAAAAGGCCGAAGCCCAGATCAACCTGCTGAGCCCGCTCTCCGAGTACCACCAGCAGGCCGCCGCCCTGCGTAAATCACTGGATGAGAACCGGCAGTCGCTGGAGATCTCGGCCCTCTGGAAAAGCTATACCCGCCATCAATTGCTGCAGGCTGCAGTGAAGCAAAGCGGCGTCGAGCTCGATTCCCTGCGCAGGAAGCTGGCGACGGCGCGGCAGCAGGTCGCGACGCTGAACGAGGAAGAGCGCAAGACCGTCAACGAGATCGAAGGCAGCAAGGCCGGTCTCCGCCTGAAGGCCCTGGAAGAAAAGATCCAGCGGCACGAGGAGGAATACACCGCGATGCAGAAGAACCTCGAGCGCTTCGGCAAATGGTGCGACGATACCGGCCAGATCATGATGGAGCCGCTGACGGAAGCCGGCTACAACCAGCTCCGCCGCGGCGCCGAAAAACGCCTGGAGGCCCTGACCCTTGAAAAGCAGCAGAACGAGACCGAGCGCTTCAAGGCCCAGGACGAGAAGAACCGCGCCTATACCGAGCAGCAGGCCATAGAGCAGCAGCTGGGCTCCATGCAGCAGAGCCGCAACAACATGGACTTCCGCCTGACCGAGCTCCGCAAGCGCATTTGCGACTCCCTGGACATCGACGTGCAGGAGCTGCCCTTCGCCGGGGAGCTGATGCAGGTCCGCCATGACGAGTCCGACTGGGAGCCCGCGCTGGAAAAGCTTCTCGGCGGGTTCGCGCGCCGCCTGCTGGTGCCGGCGAAGCACTATAAGCGCGTCAACCGCTACGTCAACAACAACAATCTCCGCGCGAAGCTCATCTACGAGGAAGTCACCGAGACCGCGCTGCTGCAGTACCCGGAGGAAGGCACCGCGCCCGACAAGCTGGAGTTTCACCAGGAGCATCCCCTGGCCGAATGGCTGGAGCAGGAGGTGATCCGCCGGTACCGCTACGCCTGTCTCGAGGACGAGCGCCAGCTGGACCGCCATGAGCGCGCCATCACGATGAACGGCCTGATCAAGGACGGACGCCGCCACGAGAAGGACGACCGCCCCGGTCGCAATACCGCGGCGGAGTTCGTGATGGGCTGGAGCAATGAGAAGAAGCGTGCGGCGCTGATCTCGCGCCGCGCCGTCCTGGTGCAGAACGCAGCCAATGCCGAAGAGATCCTGCAACGCTGCCAGGCCCGTGAAGCCCGGTTTTCCAAGGAATTCTTCGCCTGCAGCAGTATCGCCGAACATGGCGGATTCGAGGAACTGGATCTTACGGCCATCGGCAAGGCCATTCACAAGCTGCGGGACCAGATCGAGCAGCTGCAGACCGGCAATGAGACGCTGAACACCCTGCGCCAGCAGCTGGAAGAGCTGAAAGAGCGCAAGGAGGCGGCTTCGAGGGAAAGCGACTCCCTGCTCCGGAGCGAGACCATCCTGGAACAAAAGCTCTCCGCCTATCATGGCGAGATCGAAACCCTGCAGCCCCTGCTCTCGGCGCTGGGCAATGAGGACCGGGAGCGGCTCCTGGCTTTCCAGCAGGAACATGCAGAGCTGCTCGGGAACGTCGGCCTGCAGAATATCGAAGATGTCTACGGGACCTTCCGCCAACGCTTCCTGAACCAGCAGGAGGAGCTGCAGGACAGCCTTTTCAGCGAAGAGCGCAAGATCCAGACGCAGATCAACCGCATCAAGAACCCGACGGCCCTGATCCAGCGGTTCCCGGACTGGCCGGCCGATGTGCAGCATCTGCCCGAAGATCCGCGCTACGTCAGCGAATACACGGAATGGCTGGAGAAGCTCCGGACCGAGAACCTGCCGAAATACCGGCGCGACTTCGAGAACTTCATCAATATCACGATCACGCACAAGGTTGCCGGCCTGAAGGAAGCGCTGGACAAGTGGGAACGGGATATCGAGCAGCACGTGGAGCGCCTGAACGAATCCCTGGCCGGCATCAACTTCAACCGGCTGCCCGACACCTTTATACAGCTCGGACGCCGCAGGACGCCGGCGGGAAGCGAGATCCGGGAGTTCCGCCACCAATTGCTGGAAGCCCTCCCCCAGGCCGCGAACTGGCAATCGGAAAGCTTCGAATCCAAAGCGCAGCACTTCACGGAAAAGGTCCAGCCGCTGATCGAGCGCCTGGATCTCGAAGAGACCTACCGCCGCCAGGTGCTGGACGTGCGCAACTGGTTCGAGTTCTGGGCCGATGAGCGCTACCGCAGCGATAAGGAAGTGAAGAAGATCTATCGCCAGATGGGCCAGCTTTCCGGCGGTGAAAAGGCGCAGCTTACATACACCATCCTGTGCAGCGCCATCGCTTACCAGTTCGGCATCACGCGGGAAGGAGCTGCCAGCAAGAGTCTGCGCTTCATCGCGGTCGACGAGAGCTTCTCCAACCAGGACGAAGAGAAGTCGACCTATCTTATGGAACTATGCCGCGAGCTGCACCTGCAATTGCTGGTCGTCACGCCGAGCGACAAGATCCATATCGTGCAGGACTTCATCGCCCACGTACACCTGACGCAGCGGATCAACAACCGGAACAGCACGCTCT
>JASLDA010000294.1 GCA_030151745.1 Chitinophagaceae bacterium
GGCGGTAGGATTTTTTTGCCGCACCGTCTTTTAACCCTAAATGCATCCTTGATAAAGTCATATCTTCAATAAAAATTATCAAGGTGGCAAACAAAGTAGAAGTCTTCAATAAGATAAAGGAGATTCATCACCGCATTGGAACCGCCGCTCCGCAGATCCTCGTCAGCCTCGTTTCAAGGGAGCTGGCAATCGATCCTGCAGAGACCGGCCGGCACCTGGAAGGCCTGGAGCGCATGGACCTGATTAAGCTGAAAGGCACGGGCAAAGGTGCTGTCGAGCTTACGCGCTCGGGCCTGACCACCAACCTGCGGGTAGCGGCGCCTGCCGCGGACAGCATACCGCCCGTAGGCTGACAGCATAGCGCCGACCGGATCTGCAGCTGAAATATTCTTACCGCCCGCATTCCTTTTCTGCAAGGGAGTGCGGGCTTAGCTGTTTTATGTATAGCGCTGCATACTACATAAAAAAACGCAGGCTCCGAGACGGGGCCTGCGTTTTTTAACTGAATGAAAGCAGCTTACCGGATCAGCGTGACATTACCCGTGTAATGTTCCTTCACGCCGTTACCGAAGCTCACGTCGATGATGTAGACGTACACGCCCTGGGGCTGCGGCTTGTCGTTGAAGCGGCCGTCCCAGCCGCGGCCGTCCAGCGAGGTGCTCTCAAAGATCACCTGGCCCCAGCGGTTGAAGATGCTCATCTTGAAGCTTGTCACGCCGCGGCTCAGGAACTGCTTCGGGTAGAAGTAGTCGTTGACGTTGTCGCCGTTCGGGCTGAAGATGTTCGGGATGTCTATGTAGCAGTCCTTGTTCACCGTGAGGCTGTCCGTACCGGAGCAGCCGCCGATGGTTACGCGAGCCCAGTACACGCCGATATCGCGCGCCAGGATGCTGGCTGTCGAATCGCCGGTATTCCAGAGGTATTTGGCTGCAGGGTTATTGATATTGATGCGGTCCGAGAGCGCGATCGGGGCTCCGTTCGGGCAGAGTACCGTATCCTCGCCGATATACACACCCGGGAAGGGGTTTACGCGGATATTGCGGCTAAAGATCGCATCCGGGCAGATCCGGTAGCGGGCCGTAAACGTCACTACGTAGTTGCCGGAATCCGAGTAGGAATAGCGCACGGTATCCAGGTCGTTGAACGTCGTGCCGTCTCCCATATCGAAGGTGGTGCTGCGGTTGCCGATGCTGCTGTAGTCGGCGAACAGGTTCACGGCCTGGCCTTCGCAGATGCTGGTGTCTGCAGTCCGGAAGCTTGCGAAGGGGATGGTGTCCACGACGATCAGCCGCTGGTAGGAGTCCACGCAGCCCAGGGCATCATGGATCCACATCTTCACGAGGTACCGTCCCGGAACCGGGTAGGTCTTGGTCGGCGAGGACAGGGTGGAGGTCGTTCCGTCCCCGAAGTCGTACAGGTAGGTCGGATCTACAGGATTGGCGGGGTCGCGCCAGAACTGGGAAGCATCGGTAAAGCGCAGCAGCAGGTTCGCGCAGGTCGCGGTATCGGAGGGCTTGAACTCAGCCTTGAGCTTATGCAGCGTATTCACCGCCGCCTTGAACGAATCTGCGCACCACCGGTTCGACATGGTCAGGGTTACCGTGAAGATGCCCTGTTCCTTGTAGATATGCGTGGGCGAGACATCGTAGGATTCCGTGGTGTCGCCGAAATTCCAGTGCACATAGCTGCTGTATGGATTCGTTGGCGTCGTATTGATGAACCGGACGGTATCCCGTTCGCAGCCGAAGTATTTGAAATAAGTGAAGTGCGGGCGCGGCGTAGAGTCCGCGACGCAGATAAGAACGCTGTCCTTCCAGGTGCAGCCCGTGTTCGTGGACACGGTCAGGAAATACTTGGTGCAGGTGGTCGGGGCGATGATCGCGGAGTCCAGGGTCGTGTTGCCCTGCAGCATGCCGGTCAGCGGTGTCCAGTCGTAAGCCCAGGAGAGTCCTATCGTAGTATCGCGGATCGTGCCGCGCAGGGTATCGATGAATTTACCCTGGCATCCGATGACGGTATCGTCCTTTCCTGCGTCGATCAAAGCGTTGTTGATCAGGATGACCGTCGTATCCGTGATCGCATTGGTGCCGGCGCAGTTGGCAGATTTATAGGTGATCGTCGTATTGTCGTGCGTCGTTACAGTGACGGAATTGCCGCTGGTGGTAAGTACGGCAGGGCCGCCGTCCTGAACGGTCCAGGCATAGGGGCCGGGGCCCGTCGCCTTGAGTGTGACCACCGCGTCGGTATTGCTGGTGCAAGCATAGATCGTATCGCGGGCGCCCTTGCCGGAGCAGCCGCCTTCCAGGCCGCAGGAGGCGAAGTCCTGGTTTGCAATGATTGCGAACGGTGTTGCCGTGCTGGCCGTGAAGTTTACGGTCATGGTGGCCGCGTTCCGGATGCCGGTATAAAGCTTGTTGTCGGTTCCGTCGTAGTATACACGGTTGCCGATGACGGCGACGCCTTCATTGCCGGTCGTAAATGTGCCGGTCATTGTAAAAGTGGAGTCGTTCACCGGCGGCGTTGCCGTATTGTAGTGGCGAACGGATGGGGTCGCTCCGCCTGTGTAAACGGCCCAGAACCCGCCGTTGCAGTCGCCGCTGATATCGCAGACGAGGCCGGTAGGAACGGTCGTAACATACGTCAGCGGGTTAGGGGCGGTGGATACCGAGGTAATCCAGCGGAAAATGAAGCCGCTGGAGCAATCCAGGCCGTAAATATTGCCGCAGGAGCCAGCCAGGTGATCGACGTTCATCGTAACGCCGGCATCCACGAACGTACTGCCATCGAAATACTGCAGGCGCGGATTGCCGCCGATCGGTCCAATCGTATAATATGTCGGGCTGGGACCGCCGTTCGGATTCAGACCAATCGCCAGTGCCTTGGCTCCCGGAGGGGCAAAGATCCCGGTTTGGCGAGGAAACGTAGGATTCGCAGGATCCAGGATCTGAATCTCGTTAGAGGCCCCCAGGTAATAGATCTTTCCGGCGCCGTTTCCACTGCAGTGCGGCAGGTTCCAGGCCTGCGCTGCTCCCCGGATACTGAACCCGAGCAGCAAAACCAGTAGTGGCAGTAAGCGTTTAGCAAGTAGCGTTGCTGATTTCATATTTTACTATAAAAAGTGTGAACTGTCCCTTAAAGACAGGATTCCGGCCCAAGATACAATCTTAGACGTTTTTTAAGAACAATTGGTTGGCGAATTGCTGTCATTTTACCGTAGCGCCTTCCGCGGCCGGGAATCCGCAGCATCGCCGGCTGTTTGAGCTACTTTTGCGGCATAATCGCAAGCGCTTGTCAAGAAAGTCGAAAAAACGCCAGGAGCCGGTATCGGGAGTAGCTATCACGGCTTACGCCGCAGAAGGAAAAAGTATCGGCCATCTTCCGGACGGGCGGGTCGTTTTCGTAGAAGGCGTAGTCCCGGGAGATACCGTCACGCTGCGGCTCGGCAAGAGCAAAAAGAGCTTCGCCGAAGGCCGGGCTATCGCCATCGAGCAGGCCTCGCCGGACAGGGTGACTCCGTTCTGCCCGCATTTCGGTGTATGCGGAGGCTGCAAATGGCAGATGCTGCCTTATGAAAAACAGGCGGCATACAAGCACCAGCAGGTTCAGGATCAGCTTACGCGGATTTCAGGGCTGAACCTGCCCGGGATCGAGCCGATCGTCGGCGCCGAAGCGACCCGTTACTACAGGAACAAGCTGGAATTTACCTTTTCTGCGACCCGGTATTTCACCGCGGAGGAGATCGCCGCCGCCGGCAGCGCGGAGCTCCCGCAGGAACCGGCCCTGGGCTTTCACGCTCCGGGGCTTTTCGATAAGGTGGTTCCCATCCATACCTGCTACCTCCAGGCGGAGCCTACCGATATCCTGCTGAATGTGCTGCGTACCTACACCGAGGCGAAAGGACATTCCTATTACTCGCCGCGAACGCAGGAAGGCTGGCTCCGGAACGTCGTCATCCGCGTCGCCCGCAGCGGCGAGGTGATGATCAATATCGTTTTCAAGTACGAATCGGCTGCAGAACGGATCGCTCTGCTGGATCACGTCCTGCGGGAAGTCCCGGGCATCACGACGCTGCTCTATACCATCAACGGTAAGGTAAACGATACTTTGTACGATCTTCCGGTGCAGGTTTACACCGGTCCGGGATATATCCATGAGCAGCTGGACGGGTTCAGGTTCCGCATCTCGCCGAAGTCCTTTTTCCAGACGAATACCGCCCAGGCGGAACGGCTGTACCGGATCACCCGGGAATTTGCCGGGCTTACGGGCAGCGAGGTGCTGTATGACCTGTACTGCGGCACGGGCAGCATCGGCATTTTCTGCAGCGGCGGGGCCGGGAAGGTGGTCGGGATAGAGGCCGTGGCCGATGCCGTGTACGATGCGGGCGTCAATGCCGCCCTGAACAACCTGGAGCATTGCCGCTTCTTCGCGGGGGACGTCAAGGATATTTGCACGGAGGCGTTCTTCGCGGAGCACGGCCGGCCGGATGTGATCATCACCGATCCCCCGAGGGCCGGAATGCATGCCGATCTGGTGGAGACGCTGCTGCGCATCCGGGCCCCGCGTATCGTGTACGTCAGCTGCAACCCGGCAACCCAGGCCCGGGACCTGGCGCTCCTCGACGCGGCTTACGAGGTCATCCGGCTCCAGCCGGTGGACATGTTCCCGCATACCCATCATATCGAGAACGTAGCGTTGCTGGAACTACGCCGGTAAGCCCTTTACCAGCTGCTCATAGGCTTGCATGGCCTCGCCGACGACGAAGAAGCTGCCGGTCACCAGCAGGGCGCCGTCGTTGCCGAGGTTTTCAAGCGCAGCCGCCAGAGCCGCTTCCACGGAGGGGTAGGAATCGCCGTTCAGGCCCAGGCCTGCCGCGATCTGCCGCAGCTCATCCGAGGGCAGGGCGCGCGGGAGCCGGGCCGCGCAGAAATAATAGCAGGCATCTTTCGGGAAGCGCTCCAGCGCGCCGGCCACGTCCTTGTCTCGCACGAAGCCGGTTAAAATATGTTTCCTGCCTGCGTTTACGGAGCTCCAGTCGCGCAGGGTGATCTCCAGCCCCGCGGGGTTGTGGCCTACGTCGGCGACGACCAGCGGAGCTTCCTGCCATATGTCCCAGCGTCCGCGCAGGCCGGTAAGCCGCCGGACGTTTGCCAGGCCTTCACGCTGCGCCTGATCAGGAATATCCCAGCCGGCGTTCCGCAGCACCCCGAGCGCCGTAAGCACGGTGGCGATATTCTTCTCCTGGAAGCTGCCTCTCAGGTCGCTCCTGACAGGCTGCCGGTCATTTCCGCGGACCGCGATATATTCCGACTCCTTCTCCGTTGCTTGGAGCTGCCAGCTTTCCCAGGCCGGTACGATCCCGGAACCCAGCTCTTCGGCCCTTTTCCGGAAAACCGGCCAGCTTTCCGCGTCGTATTCCCCGATGACCACCGGTACCTGCGGCTTTATGATGCCTGCTTTCTCCGCCGCGATACTGGGGATATCGGTCCCCAGGAGATCGGTATGATCGAGACTGATATTGGTGATGATGCTGAGCTCCGGCATGATCACGTTTGTCGAATCCAGGCGGCCTCCCAGCCCCGTCTCGATCACTGCGATGTCGACGCCGGCCTTGGCGAAGGCGTCGAAGGCCATGGCTACGGTGATCTCGAAGAACGAGGGCTGTACGGATTCGATCAGGCCGCGGTTTGCGGCGACGAACTCCACCACGAAATCCTCGTCCACGGGGGCGCCGTCGATGCGCATGCGCTCCCGGAAATCGACGAGATGCGGAGAAGTATAGAGGCCTGTTTTATAGCCTGCAGCCTGGAAAACGGCGGCCAGCATATGGCTGGTGCTGCCCTTGCCGTTCGTGCCGGCGACGTGCAGCGACCGGAACCGGGTTTCGGGATGCCCGAGCCCGGCGCAGAGCGCTAGGGTATTTCCCAGGTCTTTTTTGATGGCGGCGGCACCGATGCGGGAAAACATCGGGAGGCGTGTATAGAGATAGTCGAGCGTCTGCGCGTAGGCGGTGCCTGCGTCGGCGGTTGGCATTACTGGTGTGTCTTGAACACAAAGGTAATCGTGCCGAACTGCTCTGCGGGGGCGGTCTCGCTGCGGTTGAAGCGTACCTGCGACAGCTTCTGCAGCGCGATCGGGCTCAGCTCCGAATTGCTCGACGAGACCACCTGCTTGTTTACGATCTCGCCGGCGCGGTTGACGGTCACGCGGACAGTCACCTTGCCGCCCTGGCGGAACCTGGCTTCCCGTGGGGGATAGGCCACGATATTCCGGCCGCTCAGGTTGAAGGCTATGCCGCCGGTGCCGGAGCCGGGCGTGCCGGTATAATTGCTGGCGCCGGGAGTACCGTACGGAACGCCGCGGTCGCCGGAGCCCGTCGTATTACCCTCGCTGGTGCCGGCGACGTTCGCGTTGGCGCCGTTGCCGCCCTGGCCGGTGGCGCCTTCGTATACGTAGCTGGGGCGCCGGGCGGTCTGGGGCCGGTTGCCGGAAGGAGCATTGCTCGCTGCCGTATTGCGGCGGCGCTCGTCCTGGTTGCTGGGATTCGTCGTCGCGCGGCGGGCCGGCGAGCTCGTGATGGAGGGGGCCTCGTCATCGTTGCTGCTCTCGAAGTCGTTGGCCGCCTGGCTGCCGGCGCTGCTGCGGCTTTCGGATGCAGCGGGGGCAGGATCTTCCATATTGAGTGGCTGATCGGTCCCCGAGCCGTCCGGGCTGGTGCCGAGGTTCACCTCCATGCCCATGTCGGGGAGGAGGCTCTCGGCAGCCGCAGGCAGGGAATAGCGCCAGAGAATCAGCACCAGCAGCAGCGCTGCGTGAATGCCCAGCGTGATGACAAGCGGGCGGGTATTGATATTTTCGCTGATAGCGGGCATGAAGGGTGGACTGCTCAAAAATACGTGTTGCAGATCGCTTCGTCCTGCGCCGCGCTTGTTAAAATGCCGGCCCGGCCCTCATTTTACAGCGGGGTTTCCGTAAGTGGTACAATTGTTTAGCTGCCAAGATAAAACTGACGCATGCGCTTTCAGGACAAGGTTTGTATCGTTACAGGCGGCGGAGCGGGCATTGGCCGGGCCTGCTGCCTGCGGCTCGCCATGGAAGGCGGCCAGGTGATCGTCGCGGGCCGCACCGAATCCGAAGGGGTGGAGGTCGTACACACGATCGCCGCCGCCGGGGGGAAAGCGGAGCTTTATACCGTAGACGTCGGCTTCGCGGACCAGATCCGGGCCTGCGTGGATTATGTAGCCGGTAAGTACGGCCGCGTGGACGTCCTGGTGAACTGCGCGGCGATGATGACTTTCACGCCGATCGTAGATCTCGATCCGCTGGACTGGGATAAGCTTATGGAGGTGAACCTGCGCTCGGTATTCCTGTTTACGAAATATTGCCTGCCGCATATGAAGCAGGGCGCGATCGTGAACGTATCGTCGGTACATGCGCACCAGACGACGCCCAACGTCGTCCCTTACGCAGCAAGCAAAGCGGGCATGGAAGGGTTTACTCGCGGGCTTTCCCTGGAAGTCCCGATGGAAAACGCCCGCGTCAACTGCGTGGCGCCGGGCGCGGTGGATACCCAGATGCTCTGGAACAATCCGAATGTGAAAAGCGGCAAGGAAACGATCACCGGCGCCGTGGGCGAGCCCGCCGATCTCGCCGCGGCGGTATGCTTCCTGGCGGCGGAGGAAGCGAAATTTATCAATGGTACGACGCTGGTAGTGGATGGCGGACGCCTGGCCATGCTTTGACTCAATAACCGATACCGATGCACAATCCCTTCATGTTTGCCACCGGCATAGAGAACAGCTACCCGACGATCATGTGGGAAGGTAAGCGGTTCCGGGTCGATGAGATGGAAAAGACCGGTCACTACCAGCGTTTCCGGGAAGATTTCGCGCTCGTGAAGGAAATGGATATTTCCTTCCTGCGCTATGGGCCGCCGTATTATAAAACACATACAGGACCGGGCCGGTACGACTGGGATTTTACCGATGCCGCCATGAATGAGCTGAGAAGCCAGGGCATAACGCCCATCGTGGACCTGTGCCATTTCGGGGTGCCGGACTGGATCGAGAGCTTCCAGAACCCCGATTGGCCGGCGCTGTTCGCCGAATATGCGAAAGCCTTTGCGACCCGTTACCCTTATGTAGAGCTCTACACACCGATCAACGAGATCTATGTCGCGGCTACCTTCTCGTCCCAGTTCGGCTGGTGGAACGAGATGAAAGCCTCCGACCGGGATTTCGTCACTTCCCTGAAGACCCTCTGCAAGGCCAATGTCATGGCCATGCAGGCCATACTGGAAGTGCAGCCGGACGCGACCTTCATCCAGAGCGAATCCTCCGAGTATTTTCATCCCGACTGTCCCCAGGCGAGGTCCAAGGCCGACTTCTACAACCTGAAACGATTTCTGAGCCTGGACCTTTCGTACGGCCATCCGGTCGACGTGACCATGTACAAGTATCTCATAGCGAACGGCATGACCGATGCGGAATACACCTGGTTCGATCAGCAGCATATCAAGGCCCGCTGCATCATGGGCAACGACTACTATATCACCAACGAGCATCTCGTCAATGCCAACGGCGATATCCGGCCCTCGGGCGAGATCTTCGGCTATTACACGATCACCAGGCAGTACTATGACCGGTACCGCTTGCCCGTGATGCACACGGAAACGAACTACGCGGAGCCCGACGCCGTGCGGTGGATGTGGAAGGAATGGGCCAATATCTACCGTTTCAAGCAAGACCTGTTTCCTATCGTGGGCTTTACCTGGTACAGCCTGATAGACCAGGTGGACTGGGACACGACGCTGCGGGAAAACAATAACCGGGTCAATCCCCTGGGCTTATACGACATAGACCGGAAGATCCGGCCGGTGGGCGAAGCATACAAGAAGCTGATCAGCGAATGGAAGCCCGCACTGCAGGAAGAGAGCTACGGGCTGCATGTGCATTTTTAAGTTGCTTCGCTGCGCTCGCGATGCGCGTAGCCATCGATCAGCATTAGCGGACCTGAGTAGACAAAAAATAGCCATTTGCTAATCGCCGTGGGTCTCATTTACCATGTTCCATCTTTTGCTTATACAATCAAAGACGAAAAAGCACTGAGTAGCTTCATTTCGCGTATAGCTGTAAGTGCGTTTTTTGTAAGAAACGCCGTATTGTACAACCAGAATTGACACTGTGTCGCCCTTGATCTTGGCGGGCATTACCCTGGCGATCGATCTGGGCTTTTGTTTGATATCATTGGATGTTACAATGATGATTTGATGTCTATCAAGTGAATCTTTATTTATATATTCAATTGCCTCATCAGTAACACACCGGCAAGTGCTAGTCTTAAGCGTATCCATTTCAAATCTAAAATGAGACTCGATAGCAGATAGGTACAAATCCTGAGTTGTATTTGCGGCCATCGCAACATTATAGATAGGAACTAATACTAACAAAATCAGTATCTGTCGCATTATGGTTGAGATTTATAGTTGGTAAACACACTTGCTGGCAGTGTTGCCTGTACCCCACTACCATTATAGATTATATCAATCCGCTTGTCAGCTTCCCCGAAATCCGTACGATTCAAAAGTA
>JASLDA010000377.1 GCA_030151745.1 Chitinophagaceae bacterium
GAGACCAGCGATGGCGAGTGTGAGCTTCTTCATGTATTATGATTTGTATGAATTTATGGGTTGATCAGCGAATCTAAGCTAAATGTGCGAGGACTGTTATCCCTCCCTGTACGGCCTCGCCGATCTTAACATCGACTTTAGTACCCAGGGGCAGGTACAGGTCGACGCGCGAGCCGAAGCGGATAAAGCCGAATTCCTCGTTCTGGGAGAGCTGCTGCCCTTCCTTTACATACCAGCAGATGCGGCGGGCCAGGGCGCCTGCGACCTGGCGGAGCAGGATCGGGAGTTTCTCGTTCTCGATGACTAGGCTGGTGCGCTCGTTGTCGGTGCTGCTCTTCGGGTGCCAGGCCACCAGGTACTTTCCCGGGTGGTATTTCATGTACTTCACCTCCCCGTCGATCGGGGCGCGGTTGACGTGCACGTTCAGCGGGCTCATGAAAATAGAGATCTGCAGGCGCTTGTCCTTGAAATACTCGGGCTCATAGGTCTCTTCGATCACGACGACCTTCCCGTCGGCGGGGGCTACGATCAGCTCCGTGCCCGCGCTGAAATCGCGTACCGGCAGGCGGAAGAACCAGATCACCCAGGCCCAGAGCAGGAAGACGACGAAATTCAGCGGATACATGATCCAGGGCCAGTCGTACAGGAATTGATAGCTCAGGTAGCCCAGGATGGCCCATAGCCCCGTAGCGATGATGATGTAGCGAAAGCCTTCGCGGTGGATTCTCATAAGTTGTCTGTACTGGTCAGAAAATGGTCGGAGAACCGGGACGGTTCCCTGAAGCGGGGCAAAGGTAGGGCAGGATGGGGCGGGGCGCGTCTAAAACGGGCTTGCCAGGGAAAAGAGCAGGAAGCTCAGGGCTGCGGCGAAGGGTGCGGCGACGAGCAAGGAATCGAAGCGGTCGAGGGCGCCGCCATGGCCGGGCATCATAGTGCCGCTGTCTTTTACGCCGGCGCTGCGCTTCAGCTTCGATTCGAGCAGATCCCCCGCCGTACCGGCAACGGCCGCGCAAAGCGCGAGCGCCATATACAGGAGCTTGTTCTGATCCGGGATGAGCCAGGCGGCGATGCCGGCCCCGGCGATCGTCAGAATGGCGCCCCCGGCCGTTCCTTCCCAGGTCTTCTTGGGTGAGATCTTCGAAAAAGGCGTCCGGCCTATGAAGGATCCGACGAGATAGGCCATGGTATCGTTCATCCAGATGCAGAGGATCAGCACGAGCGGGATGAACCAGGCAAGCTGGTAGACGGCGATCAGGGCGTAGCAGGGCAGGCCGATATAAAGCAGGCCGCTCAGCGCGACCAGCGCGTCCTTGAGGCTGCGCCTGGAGGAAAGACCCGTGACCAGGAAGAGCAGAACCGGAAGAAAAATCAGGTATTTCCAGGAGAAGAGCCACCCGGCCGGGCTCCCGGGCTTGTTCCCGAGGTCCGAAGCCGCGCTCAGGGGCGGGTAGGTGGACCAGCCTGCATCGGTGTGAATATTTGACAGCTGTACGGCTGCCAGGATCAGAAGCGCGCCAAGCTGTGTCAGCCAATAAACCGTCTTACTTGTTTCCGGCGGGTAGATCTTATCCATCAGCCCGAAATAATCCCGGATGCAGAGCGCCTGGATGAGCGCCATCAGCACGGCGAAGCCCCATTCGTTCCAGAGCAGGCCGGCCATCATTACGATAGCGAAGATGATGGCGCTGCCGAGGCGCGTGAAGAATGTGGGCCAGTGTAATGCCATTATTGAGATATTGAGCGGGACGCAAAGCTATGCATGGAGGAATGCATCCGCGCATGCCAGGGCTATGCCGGCTGTTCCGGACGCTCTCCCGGCCGGAAATCCTCCGACCAGTCCGGTCTCAATGGGGTCTGGTTCCGGATCAGCCCGTAAAACGAGCCGATGAACAGGACGAAGCCGGCGAGGGGGATCCAGGAAGGGAAGTCCTGGTCCGCCAGGTCTTTCAGAAAATAGACCAGCAATACCTGCAGCCCGTTGTATATGAAATGGGCGAACATGCTGGACAGCAGCGAGCCGGTGAGCTGGTAGACCAGCGCCAGCACGCAGCCCGCGACGAAGATGAAAATGAACCCGTAGGGATTCTGGTGGATATAGGCGAAGCAAAGCGCGGTAACGATTACCGGCACCAGCATGCTTCGCTGGATATCCACAGGTGCGGCGGCATCGCCCCGGCGCAGGAGGCCGCGCCATTTCCGTCCCAGCTCATGGAACAGGCGGAGCAGCACGCCCCGGAACAGCAGCTCCTCCCCGATCGCCGGCAGCAGGGCCATTACGCCCAGCAGCAGCGCCAGATCGCCGCTGCCGCCCTGCAAGCCGAGCAGGGCCTTGAACGTCCGGTCGCTGCGTTCCTGAATACGGTCCGCAACCGGGCCGAGATGGATATGCTTCATCAGCCAGGTCTCGGCTGCCATCTGCGCAGGGACCAGGCCGATGCAGATGCCGGCGATAAACAGCCATTGGATATTCCGGCCCGGGGCGCGTATCCCCAGGTATTCCTTGGGCCGGGGATGCGTAAGAGACGCAAATACCAGGGACGACAGCAGGAAGAGCCCGATGGAGCCGGCCGCCTGCAGGAGCAGCGCCCAGCGCACGGTAGCGGGAGGCGTCTGTTCGCTCAGCTTGCTGAGGCTCTCAAGGCTGAGACCGGATATCTTGGGTATCGTCAGCAAGCCGATGAGCTGTGCAAAGGAGCCCAGGGTGAATGCCAGCAGCACGGCCAGGAGCAGCTGCAATCCCAGGGGATAGGTGCGCCAATAACGGTTAAACATTTAGCTATCTGTACTTGAATCGTGCAAAGGTCCCGCATTAAGTTTGAATGACGGCTCCCGCTGCTGCAATTTTGCGTTATGAAAGCGATGCTCCTCGCGGCCGGTCTGGGTACCCGGCTGGCCCCGTTTACCGATTCACATCCCAAGGCGCTGGCGCCCGTCGGCGGAACGACCCTGCTGGAGCGGAACCTCCGGTACCTGCAGGCCGCAGGCATCCGGGACGTGATCGTGAATGTGCATCATTTCGCGGACCAGATCGAGGCGGCCATCCGGCAGCATGCCGGATGGGGCAGCGCCGTCAAGGTATCGGATGAGCGGGGCATGGTGCTGGAAACGGGAGGAGGGCTCAGGAAGGCCGCCGGGTTTTTCGAGGGGGAGGACGCCTGCGTCGTGATGAACGTCGATATTCTCTCCGACCTGGACCTCAACGCCCTGATCGCCGCGCATCGTGAAACGGGAGGATTGGCCACATTGGCGGTAATGCACCGGAGCTCGTCGCGGTACCTGCTATTCGACGGGGAGCTCCGGCTCCGGGGCTGGCGCAATGAAAAGACGGGGGAGCTGCGCGGCGAGGGGGGAGAGCCCCTGGCCTTCAGCGGCATCCAGGTGATCTCCGGGACCCTGCTGAAGCAGATCCGGAGGGAGGGCAAGTTTTCCCTGATCGATGTGTACCTGGATGCGATTGCGGAGGGAGGCCCTATCTACGGCTTCGATCATACCGGAGGAAAGCTCATGGATGTGGGCAAACCGGAGGCCCTGTCGCAAGCCGCGGCCTTGTTCCCCTGAGAGCGGCCAATCCCGGACTGCTGACGACAGAGCGTTAATCGGCTCCCTTCATGTCCTGGTGAGTGCAGGCTCGGGCGGACCGGAGTCGAGCCAAGACCGGAAAAGCCCCGGAGTACCGCACGCTCTGAGGCGCCTGCCGCCCTTAGAACACGCTTTGGGTGAGCTTGGAATGGAGGCGCAAGTTCACGCCGTCACATCCCTAATGATAAAGCTCAGGAGCGCAGGATGTTCAGCCGGCTGCGGCTCAGGTTGTACCGTTCCAGCTCCGTCATGATACGGCGGAGCAGGAGGTAAAAGATAGCGCCGTCGTCCATCCAGCCGATGACCGGGATGAAATCGGGAATGATATCGACCGGGCAGAGGATATACAGCGTACCGAGCAGCAGCGCTATTTTAGTCAGGAACGACAGGCGGTAGCTGCCCCGCAAGGCCTCGCGGAACATGCTGAACAATTGGGAACGGTGCTTCCACAGCGCAGCGAGGCTGCGGATACGGGCGAGCTTCTTCATCACGGGAATCCTGGGCATCTTATCGTCCTTTTTCCTGAAGTTACGACAGGAAAGGCTTCCGGTTCGTCAAGCTATTGATAAGCTTGTGCGCTGAGCTGCCGGGCCCTATTCCGGAGTGATGTTTAAAATTCCGTTTTAAGAGATTTGCAAGAATGGCGGAATGCCTGCGCAGAGGCCGCTTCCAGCCCTGAAAAGCCCGGCGATCCGGTCTGTCAGCTGTAGCCGAGATAGGCCTTCGCTCTC
>JASLDA010000426.1 GCA_030151745.1 Chitinophagaceae bacterium
AGGATGCGGGCCACCAGCGCAGGATCGAAGCCCATGGCGGCAATCTCCTTCGGTCCCTGGCGCCGTTCGATGTATTGGTACAGGATCGGGTCCATGACGGCATAGTCCGGCAGGCTGTCGCTGTCCTTCTGGCCCGGGCGCAGCTCGGCGCTGGGAGGCTTGGTGATGATGTTCTCTGGGATGATCTCCCCCTTGCGGTTTATATAGCGCGCCAGGGCGAAGACCTGCTGCTTGTAGAGGTCGCCGAGCACGCCGAGCCCCCCGGCCATATCGCCGTAAAGCGTGCCGTAGCCGGTGGACAGCTCGCTCTTGTTGGAGGTGTTGAGCAGGATGTAGCTGAACTTGTTTGCCATCGCCATGACGAGGTTGCCGCGGATCCGGCTCTGCAGGTTTTCCTCGGCTATGGAGAAGGGCAGGTCGCCGAACTGCGGCCTGAGAGCGGTTTCCATCGCCTCGAAGACCGGCGCGATGGCGATGATGTCGTAGGGATTGTTCAGGTTCTTCGAAAGCTGCTCCGCATCGCCGACCGAGTGCCCGGTGGAGAACTGCGAAGGCATCAGCAGGGCGCGGACGTTTTCGGGGCCGAGCGCCTCGCAGGCCAGGGCCAGGACGACGGCGCTGTCGATGCCCCCGCTGGATGCGACGATCGCCTGGCGGAAGCCCATTTTTTCGAAGTAATCCCGGATGCCGCAGACCAGTGCGCGGTGGATGAGGCCGAGGTTCAGGTGCTCGTTGAACGTCTCGGGGAGCTCCGAGGTCTCCGAGAACTGAGAATGGCTGCGCAGGGCATGATCGGGGCAATCCGTGCCGGGGTCGAGATCGACGTAGCTAAGCGCTTCCTCGAAATACGGCAGCTCCAGCAGCAGCCTGCCGGCGGGGTCCATCACCATGGAGCCGCCGTCGAAGACCACTTCCGTCTGGGATCCCACGGCATTGCAGTACACCATCGGCAGCTTGTAGCGCTCGACGTTGTCGCGGACCACATGCCTGCGCCCCTGGCCGTGCACGTAGTCGAAGGGCGAGGCGCTGAGGTTGAGCATCAGCGTAGGCTGCTGCCTGATCAGCTCGTCCATCGGGTTGATGCGGTAGAGCGGATCTTCCAGCAGGTTCCAGATGTCCTCGCATATGGTCACCGCCAGGCGATGGCCTTTGAAGGGGATCACGCTCCAATTGAAGGCCGGCTCGAAATAGCGGTACTCGTCGAAGATGTCGTAGGTCGGCAGCAGGGTCTTGTGCGTCACGGCCTGGATCTCCCGGTTGTACAGGAAATACGCGGCGTTGAACAGGTTCTTGCCTTCCGGCCGGGGATTGCGTGCCGGGGCGCCGACGAGCACCGCGATGGTGTCGGCTTCCTGCCGGATCCGGTCGATGGCTGCAAGGCATTGCTCGATGAAGTCGTCGAACTCGAGGAAATCCCGGGGTGGGTAGCCGCAGACACTGAGCTCCGAGAACAGGATCAGGTCGCCGCCGCCGGCTTTGGCTTCGCGGATGGCGGCGATGATCTTGTCGGTGTTCGCCTCGAAGTTGCCGATATGATAGTTCTGCTGGGCGAGGTAGATCCGGAGCGGGGTAGGAGCGGCGCTGTTCATAGTCTGCGTCCCCCAAAAGTAGTGCCTTGGCCGCGTCGGTCGGATCAGAAAAACAGCCCCAGCCGCAGCGCGAAGTTGTTCAGCCGCACATTCCCGTCGCGGAAGCTTCCCTGGTAGCCGAGGCGGCCGTTGTTATACTTCTCGGGGTTCGTGGCATCCGGTGCGAAGCCGTTGTTGAAGAACAGGCCGGCGTAGAAGCTGAGCTTGTTGCTGATCGGGTATTCCAGGCCGGCGCCGATATTCATCTGGAATATCACCGGGGCGATGGTCGTGCTGCCCGTCAGCTTGATCTTCTTGGCCGAGGTATCCGCGGCTTCCGTGCCGTTGGCGGGATCGGGGGTATAACGCACGTCGTAGTCGACCTTCTTGCCGATGTTGAAGCCGATGGAAGCTCCCAGCTGCCCGAAGAAGCGGAAGCCGTTGATATCGTCTGTGCGCAATTTCAGGGCGACGGGGATCTCCAGGTACTGCAGGCGGTAGTCGAAGTCGGCGCGGAGCACCTTGCCCGGGCTCAGCGTCTGATCGCGGTTGGTGGCTATTATGGATCCGCCGGTCTGGTTCACCTGCAGGCCGGTGACGAAGCCGTAGTTATCGGCAAAGAAATATTCCGCCATCAGCCCGTACGTAAATCCGGCGCGGCTGCCGTTGCGCTCTACATTGAACTGGTTCTGGTCGTCGGTGGAGGCGGTGGGGCGCATCCAGCTGAGGTTCGGAGCCAGGTATGCGCCGAAGCGGAGGCGGTTCAGCCGGGTCTGGGCGATAGGGTCCGCATCGTAAATCGGCGCGGGGCGGGCTGCTGGAGCGGGCATGGCCGTTTGCGGAGGCTGCATCTGGGAAGCGGCCTCCGGCGCAGGATCCGACACGGGTGGGGGTGGGGCGACGTTCACCGGCGGCGGCGTATCCACTCCGACCTGGGCATATGCGGCGCCGAAGCTGCCGAATGCGATGAATGTTCCGAGGATCAAGGCTTTCTTCATAGGTGTGTGGTTGATCGTTTTTAGATTTAACAAACTTCACGCCATCCCCGCTTGCATGTAATTTCGCGCCGCATTGTCTTAAAGTTTCCTGTCTATGCTGTCAAAATCCCTGAAACACATTTGCTTCCTGCTGGGGCTGTGCGTGGTTGCCGTTTCCTGCAACGAAGAAAAGAAAGGTACGCCGAATGTTTCCAAAGAAACTCCGGTAAAGCTCGATACCCGTCGTTTCGACCAGGATCTGGCCCGGATCGATACTGCGCATATCGCGCAGGGACTGAGCGCATTGCAGCAGAAATACCCGGATTTCCTGAACTTCTGGCTGGATGACCTGATGCAGTTCGGCGTGAAGGGAAATTTCAGCGATGCCAATCCTGCCGTTTCGGGACCGCTGCGGATGTTCCTGACATATAAGGACTACCGGGGACTTTTTGACACGGTGTCCGCGCATTTCCCCGATACGAGGGAGCTTGAGGCCTCGCTGTCAAAAGGCTTCCGGTATTACAGGCACTACTATCCTAAGGCCGTCATCCCGAAAATCGTATATTTCGTTTCCGGGCTGAACAACTGGAGCGTGATCACGGTAGATTCAAATATCGTCGGCATCGGGCTGGACATGTACCTGGGGCCGGCTTACCCCTTCTATAAGTCCGTGCAAATCCCGGACTATATGTTCGAGCAGCTGCGCCCGGAAGCCGCGCCCGTCAATGTATTCAAGGCCATTTACCAGCAGCGCTACCCGCTTGTCGCGGAGGACCGGACGCTGCTGGAGCTGATGGTGCAGCGCGGCAAGCAGCTGTATTTCCTGTCTGAAGTGCTGCCTTTCGTTTCCGATGAAACATACCTTGGATACACCAAGGAGCAGCTTAAGTGGTGCCAGTCGAACGAAGCCATGATATTCAACTACTTCGTGAAGGGCAACCTTTTATATGAAAAGAACTGGACGAAGATCCTCCGCTATGTGAACGACGGCCCGCAGACCGCGGGAATGCCGGAGCAGAGCCCGGGCAATATCGGCAGCTGGATGGGGGGGCGGATCGTGAAGGCTTATATGGATAAGCACCCGGATATGCCTATGGATTCGCTTTTCTCGAACAACGATGCGCAGGCGATCATGCAGGAAGCGCAGTACAAACCACGCTAACCCTTTCACCAACATATATAACTATGAAAATCCAGGGAATCGCGCTGGCTGCCATATTCGTTGCCGGCAGCCTGCAGGCGCAGGCCCAGCTATCCGAGACCGATAAGGTCCGGAATTCGCTGATCGTTGACAATAAGGACACCGTTGCGTGGATCCGAAGCGGTATTATCCAGATCGGCGCCAACCAGGGCTTCCTGCACAATTGGGCGGCCGGCGGCGAAATCGTCTCCCTGGCAGTCGACGGGTTGCTGAGCGGGAATATCACCCGGCTGTACCACCGGCACGTATGGAGCAACAGCATCGACGCATCCTACAGCCTGTTCTATGCATATTCCAATCTCTTCGTGCCCCGCAAGGTGGACGACCGGCTGGACATTACTTCCAAATATGGCACCCGCCTGGACAGCACCAGCAATTTCTACCTGACCGGGCTTTTCAATTTCAAGTCGCAGTTTACCCGCGGGTACGACTACAGCATACCCGACTGGCAGCAGAGCTCCACTTCGAACTTCCTGTCGCCGGGCTATTTCACGCTGGCTGCGGGTATGGAGTACCGCCGGGGCAGCGCCTTTTCGCTGTTTCTCTCGCCGGTCGCCCTGCGCATGACTCTGGCCCAGAAAAAGTACACGGAACTGCGGCCTGAAGGAGCCTTCGGAGTGCCCAACGGCAAGACCTTCCGCGCGGAGCTGGGCGCCTATTTCAGCGGCCGCTACCAGGTGGACATCACGCCCGGCGTCCGCTACAAGACCCGGCTGGACCTGTATGCGAACTACCTCGCAAAAGACCAGAAAGACTCCTCGGGCGCGGTCGTGAAACGCGACAACCCGGGCAATATCGACATCTTCT
>JASLDA010000493.1 GCA_030151745.1 Chitinophagaceae bacterium
ACAGCCTTTGCCAGAGCCGGCGCGACTGCCGTGGACCAGTCGCCAGAGACTGATTTATAATTGAACGGTTCAATACCTAGCCGTTTCGCCAGGGCCTCGTACACGCCCGCCCTGTCGCCCGAAGGCCCGATCCAGAGCGTCGTCCCGGCGGCCGGTATCGCTGCCAGGCAGTCCTCCAGAACCTGCGCCGCTTCTTCCGCCGAGCCGGTATTGAACGCGTGCAATCCAGTCACGCAGATGTTCCCGGCATCTCCCAGCAACAGGAAGCCGGCCCCTTCGCCCGCCGCGGTATGGGAATAAGCGCCGGCCCGCTGCATCAGCCGGAAAGCCGTATCCGTAAGTTCGTCGATGCCGCCGCAAAGGATTTTTTCGCCGGGATTCGCGGCCAGCTGCATGGCCGCGGCCATAAAGGCGCCTTCAAATGAATGCCCCTGCTGCGAAACCGTCGTATTGAAGCCGTGGCAATGGCTCAGCAGGGCGATCTGCCCCGCGACGGTATTATGCGTGCTCTGGATAAAGGAAGTAGGCGTCAGCATCTGCTCGTCCTGCTGCACCAGCTTCCGCAGGAATACTTCGGTGTCCTGCAGGCAGCCCAGGCCGGTGCCTGTCGCGATACCGTCCGGGGCTTCCGTCCCGGACGCGACCAGGCAGGCTTTTGCCGCACCGATACCCATTCGCGCCGCCTTGCTCATACGCCGCAATTGCATCGGGGCAATCATGCCCGCATAATCCGGTTCCCTGGCGCTCAGCTTTTCTCCGGCCGCGGCTTCAGCCTGGGGCGCTATCCATCCCGCGCCCAGGACGGCGATATTCAGTTTCAGCATGCAGACAGGATTAAGGATGAACAGGCTCCGCCGAACCCAAAGGAATTCGAAAGCACGTTTCTCACCGAAGCCCGCGCTCCCGGCACCCTCACCGGGTCGAAATTCAGCTCCGGGATCCTGGCTTCCCAGCGGAGGTTCGGGAACAGCAGTCCCTCGCGGATGGCCAGTGCGCCGAACACTGCCTCTACGCCGCCTGCCGCGCCGAGCGTATGCCCGGTATATGCCTTCGTGGAAGAGGCAGGCGGCACCGCGTCTCCAAAAATTCCCTGCACGGCTTTGCCTTCGGAGCTATCGTTATTATCCGTCCCGGTCCCGTGCAGATTGATGTATGAAATGTCTTCCGGCCGCAGGCCTGCCGTTTCCAGCGCGGCTTTCATCGCCAGCGTATTCCCCCTGCCGTCCGGCGAGGAGGCCGTCTGGTGGTAGGCGTCGTTCGCATTGCCCCAGCCGCTTACCAGGCAGATCGGCTCTGCGCCGAAATACCGTAGGGCGCGCTCGCTCATCAGGGTGACATAGCCGGCGCCTTCGCCCAGGTTAAGGCCGCGCCGGCCGGCATCGAAGGGTTGGCAAAGCTGCCGGTCGAGTATGCCCAGGGTATTGAAGCCGTTCAGCGTGAAACGGCAGAGCGCGTCCGCGCCGCCCGCTACGGCCAGGTCCAGCATCCCGGCACGAATCAGCTGTCCGGCAAGCATGATGCTGTTTGCCGAGGATGAGCAGGCCGTGGAGATCGTCGTGGTATATCCCCTGAACCCGAGATGCCGGGCCACCAGGCGCGTCACGCTGCCGCACTCGTGATGGATGAAATCCGCCAGGTCGCCGGAAGCCGGATCGTCCAGGAAACGGGGGTAAAAAGCTTCGGTACGGTCCATCCCGCCTACGGTATTGGCGGAAAGAAAGCCCACGGCGAAAGGAGAGGTGGTATCGGAAAAAGGGCTCCAGGCCTCCGCCGCGGCAATTGCGGAAAGCAGCGCCGTACGGGGCCAGTTCCCGGGCGCGCCGGCATCTGCAGCCAGCCCGGCATTGTCCCGGGCAATCTCTCCGACCGGGATCTCGTCCTGCCAGTGGCTTTTGAGGATCTGCGCCTTCACGATCCCGCTGCGGGATTCGCGGAGGCTTTGCAGGCAGGCGGCCGTATCACCGCCGATCGCGGTTATGACTCCGGTATTTACTAAATAGACAGGTGGGGGCATCCGGTATGCGGTATGGCGATACCCGCGAAGATACCATTGCCGCGCGGAGCGCGCAGCTGCCGCTGCCGTTCCCAGGGCCGGGCGGCATTGACCTCCAGGCGTGCGCCGGAGCTCGCTTCCCCGGCCATATTTTCCGCGCCGCCCGGAGCACCGCTGCAGGCGTTGCCGGCCATGCAGGGTTCGTTCAGGCTCGCGTCAAGCTTAAGACGTACAGTAGGAAGGTGCCAGGGCTTCAACAATTTCAATCGCTTCATTTTCTCCGTAGCAGTATAACGTTGTGTGACTAATTGTTTTGGTAAATGCTTTGCAGCCAATCGCTTGTCAGCTGCGGCGCCTGTGAGCCGGAGGCCCAGAACAGGCAGATGTCCTGCCGGTCCCCGCTTGCATCCGCCCAGCCGAACAGGCAGTGGCCGAGATTGCGGACGGACAGGAGATCCTGCGCCTGATAGCAGAGGGCCTCTGCATCGAAGCTTTCGCCGGCCAGGCAGAGCTGCTCGCCCTTGAAGCCGTGGCGGATACAGATCTCCCCCAGCATGATATTCGGTAAGGTGTAGACGAACAGCGCAGGCGAGGCGACGGTAGCCATCGAATCGGCATACTTCTTGTCGGCCTCGAGGCAGCCGTCCAGCGTGGCGAGCACCAGGCCCACCTGCTCCTTGGGGAACCCTTCGTAAACCCAGGCCCCGTCCTGCCGGAGCAGCGCCTCGGCGCCGAGCCAGGCCCACTTGGACAAGGTATCCATCTTGAAGAACTTCGGATAGCTGCAGCCCAGCTCCCGGTAGATCCCGGCCGCATCGGGGGCGGCAGCCAGCGTCGTACCATTCCTGACGAGCCGGCCCTCACGGATTCTGATCCAGGAAACTTCGGGTTCTATAGCGGATGCCATCGTATGTTAAAGTATCAAAGCAGGTGCCGGATGCTGTTGCCCGTGCGTTAATGCCGGAACGCGCTCAAATGCCCGATTGTGAATTGCGTTTAAAACGCTGTGTTGTAGCTCGCAGCGCCAGACGAAATCGCCTCAGTTCGGTCGCGTCCTGGTATAACAGGATATTACCGGCTCCCCGGAATAGTTGAACCTTCAACTGTTTCCGGTACTGCAAGTTAAAAAGCCCGCCGGTTTTTTTAATAAAAACCGGCGGGCTTAACGATATAATTGCTTGATATAGCGAAAGCCGTCAAGCGTTCGCTTCTCCTTCCGGCATCACGAGCCGGAAACCATTACCATGGATGTTGACGATCTCCACATTGGGGTCGTCGCGGAGGTATTTGCGCAGCTTGGCGATGTAGACATCCATCGAGCGGCCGTTAAAATAGGTGTCGGAACCCCAGATCCGCTTGAGCGCCGCTTCGCGGGGCAGCAGGTCGTTTTTGTATTCCGCCAGCATGGTGAGCAGCTCGTTCTCCTTCGGCGAGAGCGTGTGGCTCTCCCCGTTATGCGTGAGCTGGCGGAGGCGGCTGTTGAAATGATAGGAGCCGATCTGGAACTCGACCTGGCTGTGCTGCTTTTCCTGGAGCTCCGCATTGCGCTTCATCACGGCCTTGATCTTGTGCAGCAGCACTTCGGAATCGAAGGGTTTGGTGATGTAATCGTCGGCGCCCAGGCGATAGCCGTTGAGGATATCTTCCTTGAGGCTTTTTGCGGAGAGAAAGAACAGCGGAATATCCGGGTCTACATTGCGGATCTCTTCGGCCAGGGTAAAGCCGTCCATGTTCGGCATCATCACGTCCAGCAGGCAGATATCGAACTTTTTCCGGCGGAACGCGGCCAGGCCCAGGATCCCGTCCCGCGCAAGCTCCACATTGAAATCGTTGAGCTCCAGAAAGTTCTTAAGCACCTGCCCGAAGGCGGTATCATCTTCAACCAGCAGTACGTTGTTGCGTGCTTCCATGTAGTGTTGCGTATCGGTGTGTTTAGCGTAAATGCTCTGCAGCTCCGGGTGCTTCGCTAAGCAAGAAATGCTATCCGGAACTGCCTGTTTCTTACGGGGCTAAAATAACGTGCCTTCAACATCCGCTTTGTTAAAAGCGCGGGCAGGTATAGGCTCTGCGGAGATTGCGCCTGGAATTATCCGCATAATTGCTCTGAAAGCGCAGCCCGAATTCCAGCGCGCCCTTGCGGTTGACGTAAGGCCCCAGGGAAGATGTCGTATAATCATAGGAGACCATTGCCCGCAGCCCGTGCCACTCGTAGCCGAAGGTCATGATGACCGCGTCGTTCCAACGGTCGTAAGCACCTACTATGAGGTTCCCGTCCGTTGCGTCGTTGCCGAGGAGTATGGTTACCAGGGTACCGGCCAGCAGCTCGCTCGCGTCCTTCTGCCGGGTGTAGTATACCGCCGGGTTAATGACGACCCGGCCTCCGACCCGGGCCAGCAGGTCTATATAGCCGGTGGGCCGCATGCCCAGGATGTTTTCCTGGCTGTAGAAGCTCTCCTTGGGCTGATTGATATGTGCGACTGCCGCGCCGATCTTCAGGTACACCATCTCGGATGGGAACACGGCAAAGTTCAGCCCCGCACTGAGGTCTGCATACTTGGCCTTCGAAAGGTAGCCGGTCTCCCCGTTGCTGAGCGTGCTGTTGAAAACGTATCCGTCCCACTGGGCGTCGAAGGTGAGCTTGCTGAAGTCCACGCTGCGCGTCACGCTGGCGGCAGAGGCCCCTACCGAAATCATGGAATACTCGCCCAGCTGCAGGTGGTAGGCTGCGAAAGCTTCCCAGCGGTTCAGGCTCAGGTTGCCGTCCCCGGTTTTATCCGTGAACATCGCGGCCCCTAATCCCAGCCAGTTGGAGCCGTTCCGGCGCCGGAATACCTGCATATCGCCGTACATGGAGAAGCTCCGGAAAGGGGAAGGCAGGGCTGCCCACTGGCTCCGGTAGTTCATCCCGACCCTGTAGTCGTTATCCGACATGAGCCCGGTATTCGCCGGGCTGGTCAGCATCGGGGAATTGTAAAACTGCGAAAAATGCAATCCCTGCGCCCGGGAACCGGCCCCGGCAAACATCAATGCGGCACTTAGCAGAAAACAGCGGTACAAGTTCGGCATGACATTATCTTAACAGGGTAACATTTCCTTTCTTGGTGCTGCTGGTGCCATCGATGAACGTGGCCGTAAGCACGTAGCCGTAGGCATCGATTTCCTGGGGCTTCCCGTTATAATTCCCGTCCCAGCCGTATTCCAGGCTGTTGCTTTCGAATACTTTCTCGCCCCAGCGGTTGAAGATCCTGAGATTCATGGTCTCAATACCGCCTCCGCGGACATAGAGGACATCGTTTTTCCCGTCGCCGTTCGGCGAAAAGGCGGTGGGAAGATCGAGCGCCGTATGAATATCGGCTTCCACCTCCCGGCATACCGTATCCCGGCAGCCTTCGAGATTGATCGCGATCAGGCAGGTCCCGAACTTGCCCGTCTTGCGGAACAGGTGAACCGGGTTTTCCTGGGTATTCAAGGGACTGCCGTCCCCGAAGTTCCAGATGTAGCGGTCCGCATTCTTGCTTTCATTGGTGAAGGTGATCGGCTTGTTGGACTCCGGGATCACCGGGGCATGGCTGAATGCCGCCACCGGCAGCGGGCGGACACGAATGATCTTGCGGAAG
>JASLDA010000017.1 GCA_030151745.1 Chitinophagaceae bacterium
GAGGTCGATATACGAGCTCTCGTCGGGGATGACTTCTTTCACACTGTCCTCCACGATAGAGAACCTCCAGGTCTCGGCCCCGCCAAGCAGCAGGCCGTGGTAGTAGGCGTCAACGGTCCATACATACGGCTGCCCTACCTCGAGCGGCCGGCCGGCCAGCGGATATGTCGCGGTGGTCGCCGGCACCCCCGTCTCCTGCCACATCGGGTTGTTGCGGGCGATGGCGTTCGCGGGGTTCTGACCCGCTTTCTGCTCGGCCACGCGGATGCGGTAGGTCAGCTCGGAAGCGAAAGGATAATTGACAGCCCAGGAAAATGTGGGATAATGCTCGTGCAGCTTTGCTTTGTCTTCCGGGTCTACAAGGTTGATGGCAAAGAGATCTTCGACCGTATGGTATGTGCAGGCATCCGAAGTCAAGGGCGGGGCCTGCTCGCTGCCGCCGGATTTATGCGCGATTTCCACGCAGTACTCATACGTGCCCTGGGGCAGGCGTCCATAAGTGAGGAACAAGCTGCGCAGCGCCTCGTCCGAGGCGGTCCACTGCGGCTGCCCTGCCCGCTCGGCGGAGATAAGATTTATTCCCGGCTCCAGGCGCGTATCGAACCTGTAGGAAAGGCGCAGGGAGCTGTTGCGGAAGCGCACCGTGCCGGTCACACGGACCTCCTGGCTGCCCCCGCCGGCGTTGAGGATGCGGTAATTGAGGGCATTGGCGGGCGTAAGCTCCACCCCTTCGAGCGAGGTAAGGTCGACGCTCAGGCCTGGCGCGGCTTGCGCGCTGCATCGCCCCGGGAGCAGCAGGACGAAGGCGTTCCACAGCAGGGCCGCTGCAAGGAGCGGGAGCCGGAGCGGAAGGCTTTGAAAAGATGAGAATGGACGCTGCATGATTGAAAAAGCAGAGGCTTAAATGTTATCGGGCTTGTCGGAGAGCGGAACGGAAAAGCGCCAGCCGAAGCCGAGCTGGGCGGCCAGCAGGTTGCCTGCGGACGAAATGCCGTCCTGCCGGTAGCGGGTATAGCGCAGGGTCATGCGCAGGGTCAGCGGGGCTTTGACGAACCGGTAGGAAGCGCCGGCCGTCGTCGACAGCCGCTGCAGGCCGAAAGGTGCAACCGCTATATCCTGGGCGGCATTGGCAGCTACGCGACCGAACGCGCGGGCCGCGGAAAGGCTGGTATATACGCTGCTGCCGGTGCTGTAGCCCGTGGGAACCGCAGTGGGCAGCTCCATCCAGCCGCCGTTCAGGCCAAGCATCCAGCTGCGATCGGAATAGAGGTAGCTGGCCTGTGCGGTGACCGACTTGTAGGACAAGGTATCGTTGGTGGTGGAGTTCTGGTTGTAGGACAGCGCAAAGCGGTGAGTCACGCCGCCCTTCTTCTTGATCTGGTAAGAGGCCCGGGCGATCCCGACCTCGCCGAAGAGCGGCCGCTGGGAAACGGCCAGGGTATCGGAAACGGCCCGGAAGGTCGAGAACGGCTTATATGCCAGCTGAACGTTCGGGTAGCGCCTGGACTTCGTACGCAGCTCGAAGCCCCAGCGGGTGCTGTACCCGGTTGTGGCCAGATTGCGCTGCTCCAGATAGTTGATCGTGACGTCGAGATGCAGGAAATCGTGCCAGAAATCGCCCCCGGCTCCGGCGGTGTAACGCTCGGTGCCGGCGCGGGCTACGGGCAGCGAGCGGTTCTCGAAGTCTTTGCCCAGGTGCTCCCACTCGCCCTTTAGATTAAGCCCGGTCTTTGACAGCGTGTATTCGGCCGCTGTCTTCAGGGCGGTGTTTTCCAGCCCGATGGTCTGCTGCGGCGTGCCCTGCTGCAGTGAGGTGGCCGCCTCCGTCTGCCAGTGCAGGTCTCGGCCGAAGACGCCCGTATGGGTGAAGGCCAGCACATGAACCGGCCGGGCGAAGCTGGGATAAGCGACGTCCACGTTGCCGGCGAAATAAGGAGAGCGCAGCACCTGGCGCGTCGGAGAGTACCCGTAATAGACCAGGCCGAATTTCTGGCCGGCATGCTCTTTCAGGTCCACCCGGCCGAGGTAGCCGAGGTAGCGGTCCAGGCGGCCGTCGCGGTTGATGTACTCCGTATAGCCGACCGTACCGCCGATAGTGGCGAATCCGATGTCATAGCCCCCGCTCAGGCCTTTCACCGTCTGGCCGGCCAGGGTATATTCAGACTCATAGCGGTCGAGGATGCCCCCTTCCAGGTGCGTCAGGCCCGTAACCGCTTTCCGGACCTTTCCTTCGGGGAGCAGGCCCTCGGCAGCTTTGGCCAGGTCTTTGTAAGAGAAGTCTTTGCCGTTGAGCTTTTCCAGCCGGGCGTAGTTCATCGCGGAGTCCAGATGAACCTGGGTACGGTATTGCTCAAGCTGCGCGCTGTATTTATCGATTTTCTGCTGCAGCGCCTGGTATTGTTCCTGGCGCTTGCGAATTTCTTCCTGGTAGGACTCGAGCTTTTGCCGGGCCTTGGCATAGCGATCCCGGATGGCGGCGCAGGAGGAATCGGCGCCGGCCTTCGACATCGCTTTCGCCTCGGCCTCGCGGATAAGCGCCGCGGTATCTATGCTCCGCGCCAGTGAAGCCTGGAGCGCCTCGCCGGAGATGGGCCCGCCCTGCAGCAGGCTCCCGTCGATGCCGTAATCCCGAGCGGCGCCGGCAAGCAGCCGGGCTGCCTGCTGCTTCAGGTTGTCGCGATACTGGCCGTACACCTGCTCCAGCCCTTTTCCCTGGGCTGCCGTCTCCGCGAACTTGGAGCGGTAGCCGCTAACCAGCTTCATCAGCTTTTCCTTTGCTTTCTGCGCATCGTACTGAAAACGGAAATACGACGCCCGGGCCTCGCGGTGGGCATCCTGGGTCGTGTAATAAGCATCCAGGGAAACCGGGATGTCCTTTATTTCGGTATTGAATACGCCATGGATCTCGGCATACGTAGGGTCCAGCGAGCTGTAGGGATCGCGGCCGGTCGCGCTGGAGAAGTTCATATCGATGGCCCCCTGCAGCTTCTTGTCCTCGTCCTTGCCGAAGAGCTCGCGGACCTGGCTGCCTACGCTTCGGAAGTCTTCCAGCCCGCTCTGCACTTTGGACGCCGCATTGCCCTTCAGGGTGTTGTATTCCTCCTCGGCTGCCGCCTTCATGGACCGGGTATCGGCCAGCTTGTAGCTTCCCAGAAACCAGCCCTCGCAGAACAGCTCGCTTTGCAATACCCCGTTCCTCCGGACTGTTCGAACATCGACGCCTTTCAGGTTGCGCAGGCTCCGGCGTACTTTTCGAGACGAAGCCTCGGCACTTGCCGCATCCCCGGTTTTACCCGTCGCACCCGGGCGCGTATCCTGGAGGGCGGCCGCTGCAGCCTTCGTTCCGGCACCGAACGCTTTGTTCAGCATATTGCGCAAAGGCGTGTTCAGCGCCAGGCTGCTGTCGACGGAATACCGCGCCACGGCGCTGCAGCTGCCGGGGCCGGAGATACTGTCGAGCGAAAGGTAGAGATGATACTGCCCCGGAGGCACCGCCCCGAACCGCCTTACCAGGCTTTCAAAGCCGGGATTCAGCCTGCACAGCGGCAGATGATGGTCGAGCGTCCACGTCCTGGAGCCGGGACCGGCGGCATATACCTGCGGCTCCGTCCTGAACTCGTACACCAGCAGGCTATCCGTCTCGGCCCGCCATTGATACGCCCGCACATACAGCACGCCCTTGAAGGCCCGGGGCATCTCGAACAATACGGTCTGCACCAATTTGTTCTCGCCGCCGCTGCGGAGCAGCTCCGGGCTCATCAGTCCCGCCTGGCTCCATGCCTCGTTCCCGCTCCCAAGCAGGAAGGCGGTTAAAAGGCAAGTGAGAAAGCGGGCTTGCATAGACTGGCGGTATACGGTTGACCTTAACAGCGCCGGATAGCTGCGGCATCCGGATAAGGGGTTGACAAATGACTATTTTTCGATTATCAAGGAGCCAAACCTCCGAAAAGTGTTAAGGAAATGTTGGCGGCGATCCGCCAATTTTTACAAATGTTTCCAAAGTCGAATTTTTAAATAAAACATTGTAATTAGCGCCCTGGACGGGGCCGCTTCGTACCGCGCACCTGCCGTAGCTGGCCCATATTCGAATTGACAATAAACAAATAATGCAACCAATCAAACCCTTAACCATACATGACACTACCTTTCTCTAAACCTAAGTCCGTTACTGTTTTTAGTTATTTACTTGCCGACGATCATCTTATTTTCCGGCAGGCCTTACGTGCATCCATTGATGCCGATAATAATTTTCAATGTGCCGGGGAGGCAGCGAACGGCCTGGAATTACTTGCTCTGCTGAAAACACGCCAGCCCGATGCACTTATTCTTGACTATTCGATGCCTAAGCTGGACGGCAGGCAGACAATCCCCCTGGTCAGGCAGCTCTATCCCGGCATGCCGATCCTGGTGCTTACCATGCAGGACAGTCGCCAGCTCCTGGTAAGCCTGGTTGAAGCCGGGGCAAACGCGATTCTGCTTAAAGGGGAGGCCGAGGTCGACGAGGTAAAAAAGGCACTGCGCTCGACGATCGAGAACGGGTATTATTTCAACAACTATCTGAACAGGCCCCTGCTTGATACGCTTTTCACAAGCGGGAAAAACGGCAAAACACCGAAGGGGTATGTCCGGCTGAACGAAAACGAGATAGACCTGCTGCAGCTGATATGCGCAGGAAAACCGGCGGTGGAAATCTGCGCCAGCCTGCATACGAGCATGCGGACACTCGAACGGATGCGCGCCAACCTGATGCAGAAAGTGGGTGTGCAGAACGTCACCGAGCTGATCGTGTACGCTATGCGCAACGGGTTCTACCGTTGAATCCCCTATACAGGGTCGCTTACCTGCACCCTATATCGATCGCGAAACATGAAAAATGAATTAGTTATTGTTAGTGATTAAAAAATTAATTGCAGTCTGCACGAAATCCAGATGAGCCGGCGGAACTTTATGTAACACGTTTTTGCGGAAGATGAAATCAAACGAAGGAAAAAGTCCGGCATCGCCCCATAAAAGCCCCGCCCCTTTCTTTTCAAGGGAAGCGTCGGGCTCCCTGTCGTTCCTGGGTAGCGACACGGCTGAAGCCGCGCCGTTTTTCAGTGGCCGGGCAATCCAGGCCAAGCTGCAAATAGGCGATGCCGACGACGTCTACGAGCGCCAGGCGGATGCTGTCGCCGACAATGTGGTAGCCGGAGCCGGCAACCCGGCCGCTCAGGTGCAGGCCAAGCCCGGCGATCCCGAGCTTGAAGACAAATTGCAAAGGAAGGAAGACGCAAATGGTACGGCGGGGCTCGATTCCAGCGCATTTTCCGGCCAATTGGACGCGACAAAAGGCGGCGGAGAGGCACTGCCCCCGGAGCTGAGCCATTCTATGGGCGCGGCGATCGGCGCCGATTTCTCAGGAGTGCGGATACACACGGACAGCACGGCCGCCGCGTTGAGCAGGAGCATCTCGGCACAGGCATTCACATCCGGGAGCGATATCTATTTCAACGAAGGAAAATACGATACGACCTCGACAGCCGGACAGCACTTGCTGGCGCATGAGCTGACGCACACCGTACAGCAGAACGCCGGCATACAACGTAAAACGCTACAGCGGAAACAGGATATCTCCATGCTGCCGGCGGCGACCATTCAGCGTAGCATCGGCGACTGGGGCATATGGCCCTGGAACTGGGGCAGCAGCGATGCCGACAAGAAAAAGGCGGATGATAAAGTACTGAAAAAGGTCAAGCCTTCGGGAAGCAGCCCCGGCGGAAACTTCGACTCCGCCGTCAACGTTCCCGCTCCCCTGCCCGCCCAGGGAGATATGACCGTGACGATGCGTATCAACATCAACTTCCAGGACACCGACCTGAAGTTTATTGAGGACCATATCCTGAGTACTGATAAAGTCAATTTAAATACCTGGAAGGCGGCAATTGAAAAGGCAAAAAAAACGGACCCGGGCAAACTGAAGTGGACCGAGCCGGAAAAAGAAAAAGTCAGAAAGGATTATCGAAAGAATATCGATGACGTATGGCCCTCCGACAAGACCAAGCTGACCTTCAAATTAGACGACCCCGACTACGAGAAATACCAGGTAAAAAACAATTTCAAACTGGAGTTTACCGATAAAAACCCACATCATCATTTCAGCGTCGTGAAGATGATAGACGGCCCCACACTGCGTTCCTTTATGGGTACCGCCATCGGCGGCTTTCATGACTCGAGAACATTCGGCGGAACGCAGTACAACGGTAACCAGCACCAAATGCTTGCGGAGCAATTAGGAGAATTCGACAACGACAGCGCTGCCGTCACTTCGGGCATCAGCGGGCAGATAGCAGCGATGGTCGCGAACATAAATAAGATAAAGGAGGATCATAAATCGGACACTCCCGCACCGGTATGGAATCTCAATATAATCGGCCGGGCGAACACTACGGGGGACGAAGCACACAACCTCAAGCTGTCTCAGCAACGCGCCAACGCCGTAAAAGCGGAGGTATCGAAAACAATCGGCAAGGACGTTTCCATCACGGCCAGCACCGATGCCGTCGGCAACAAAAAGGCCGATACTTCCAGTAAATATCGCAGGGTGGAAGCCGTTCTCACCAATACCAACGGCACGGACCTGAATCAGATTACCATGGCCCATGAAACGGGACACTTATTCGGATATGGAGACGAGTACGGCGATGTCGAGACGGAAGGGGTGCTGCCTAAATATGCGGGGGACGAAGCGAATGACACCAGCAAGGCGATCCGGGATGCCGGCATGGGCGAAGATGTCGTCAAACAACACAGGATCAACAGCAATTCGGACAGCATCATGAATGCCGGCAATGTCGTGGGAGCAGGCCATTACTCTTTGTTCCTGATACAATTAAAGAACATCGCGACCGATGAGACCACCAACGCGCAGGTGAACTGGCAGGTGGTCAAGGGCTAACGGATCCAGAGCATGCGTTCCATGAAACTGATAGCCTTGCTGATATTGACCGGCGGTTATCTTAACCTATCAGCCCAGAAACCTATGCAGTATTTAAAGACGAAAGCTTCGATTTCCGGGATTGCGACCGGGACGGATGCCGCGGGGAGGACCGTTCCCTCCGCTAACGCATCGTTCAGGGTCGTGGAAGGAGCCTTGTACGAAGGGCAGTTGCCGGTTTCATCGTTTTCGACCGATGACAAGGGCAATTTCTACCTGGAGCTGCCTGTAGGCACATACTCTATCGTGGAAGAGGACAGGCCGGAAGTCTTCACGCCGAAGAAAAGCACGGCAAAGGAAAAATGGGACAATGCCTGCAGGAAGAAGCTGTGGCAGGCTCCCCTGCTCGTCCTGCATGTACAGTCGACGGCCAGCCAGCGCATCACGCTGGACAAACAGCCGCCGGGCGACGAACTCTGTTTAAAAAAATCAGCGCCAAATGGAAAATAACGACAACAGCGAATTTGAAAAGCAGCTGATCCGCGGGCAATTGGCGACCCATGCAACCTTTTCCAGGATCAGCGAGCGAGTCAACGATATAGAAGCATTTGTCTTTGGCATCAACGATGCGTTGATCGAAAAAGGCCTGCTCCAATCCAACTTCCTGTTCAAGAAAATCGAGTCTGTCAAGAAGAACAGGATGGATAGCGGCGAAAGCCTGGATGCAGGCGTCTCGCTACGGGTGGACGGTACCGAAAATGCGTTTCAGGCTGTCAATTGCGAAGAGCGGATGCATGTGTGCAAGGCGATCTGCTGCAAACTCACCTTTCCCCTGAGCCAGGCGGAGATAGAGGAAGGAGTGATCAAATGGGAGCTCGGCCGGCCCTACTATATCAGGCACGGCAAGGATGGCTTCTGCTGCCACCGCGGCGCGATGGGCAGCTGTACCGTTTATGACAGCAGGCCCAAAGTATGTAGCTCGTACTCCTGCCGGAACGACGAGCGCATATGGAAGGACTTCGACAATATGGTCCTCAATGAGGAGTGGATCAATCAGAACCTGGAAGGCGGCTTTCCCGCATCATAGTGCTTTACCGGGATCCGGTTGCGGCAAACACGAAAAAGCCCCGCTTCAACAGCGGGGCTTTTTGTTTTGGAGCCTCGGGCGGAAACGTTATCGAGCCAGGTGACGAAGATCGTCATCAGGTTCTTTTAGCGCTATTGTCCAGTGCATTGGTACAACGGAGTCAAGAAAAAGACGGCCACATGCTTTTAAATTGGCGCAATTTTGCCGTGTCGACATTCTTTATCCGATTCGCCACAAATACCATGTGCCTGAATTGGATAGCTGGCGACAATTAGCGATAATGCTGTCCAGGCAATCAATGAAAAATCATGAGAAAAAGCTTCATCATCTTCTCCGCTTTACTATTACTGGTCACTTTTTGTTTAGGCTTTTATCTAAACCCTAACTGGTACATTTTTTTCGCGATCGTACTATGCCTGACAATACTTGGATACTATGATATGTTTCAGAAGAAACATTCCATTATGCGGATCTATCCGCTATTCGGCAGGCTGCGTTTTTTGATGGAAGAATTGCGCCCGAAAATCTATCAGTATTTTATCGAGTCGGATATAGATGGCAGGCCTATTAACAGAATAGACCGATCCACGATATACCAGAGAGCGAAAAAGGAAAACGATACGATGCCCTTCGGCACCCAGCTAGATGTGTACTCGGAAGGCTATGAGTGGATGTGTCATTCGATAGCACCTAAAGATTTTAATCTGCTGGACCATAATCCCAGGGTGATCATTGGCAACAAAGCCTGCACCCAACCCTATTCCTGCAGTATTTATAATGTTTCGGCGATGAGCTACGGCGCACTCAGCTCCAATGCGGTAGAGGCGATGAATGCGGGGGCTAAGATCGGAGGCTTTGCCCATAATACCGGGGAAGGCGGACTAAGCCCCTTTCACTTAAAGCACGGCGGTGATATTATATGGCAAATAGGAACCGGCTATTTCGGATGCCGGACAGCGGATGGCAATTTCGATGAGAATCTATTCAGTGAGAAAGCAAG
>JASLDA010000020.1 GCA_030151745.1 Chitinophagaceae bacterium
CCGATCCACTGCAAACTGCAAACTGCAAACTGCTTACTGCAAAAGAGCTCACCATGACATGCCTTTAATTTGGGGATAGGCTCATTGCAGGAGCTTCTGTATTGCATTCAGCATCAAAATATTCCGCCGGCCCCTTTGCGGAGGGCGCTTTATATAGCCCGGCGGCAGATGGAAGGCCACTACCTTTGAGCCCGTTATGGCAGTTCATGTAATTCGCTACGAGGCGTTGCGGGGCTTTGTTGAAGCGATTTTCGGGGCAATCGGCTGCCCGGATGAGGATGCGGCCACCGCGGCCAGGGTGCTGGTGAGCGCCGATCTGCGCGGGGTCGATTCGCACGGTGTAGCGCGGCTGAGCGGGTATCTGAGGCTGAAGGAAGCCGGCCGGGTGAATCCGGTCCCTGAAATCAGGATCGTCCATGAAAGTCCCTCCACCGCGGTCATCGACGGCGATGCCGGGCTTGGGCTGGTCGTCGCGCCGTTCGCGATGCAGATCGCCATAGAAAAGGCGCGGGAGGCCGGTACCGGCTGGGTGAGCGTACGCAACAGCAACCACTTCGGCATTGCAGGCTACCACGCGATGATGGCGCTGGAGCACGATATGACGGGCATCGCGATGACGAACGCCTCCGCGCTCGTCGCCCCGACCTTCGGCATGGAGCGCATGCTGGGCACGAACCCCATCGCCGTGGCGATTCCCGCGGCGCTCGAGCCTCCCTTCGTCGCCGATTTCGCGACGACGACCGCGTCGAACGGGAAGCTGGAGCTCCTCCAGCAAAAGGGCAGTCCTGCGCCCCTGGGCTGGGTGCAGGATGCGAACGGGGCCTCCACGACGGATGCCGGAATCCTGAAAGCCGGGGGCGCCATGCTGCCCCTGGGCAGCGACCGGGAGCACAGCAGCCATAAAGGCTACGCCCTGGGCAGTCTGGTCGATATTTTTTCCGCAGTCTTCAGCGGTGCCGCTTACGGTCCCTGGGCTCCGCCGTTCCCCGCATACGTGCCCCTGCCGTCGGATCCGCCGGGGCAGGGACTGGGGCATTTCTTCGGCGCCATGCGGATCGACGCCTTCCGGCCGGCGGAGGAGTTCAAGGCCCATATGGACAATTGGATCGGGCGCTTCCGCGAAACGACGCCCGCTCCCGGCCAGGAGCGGGTCCTGATCCCGGGGGATCCCGAGCGTGAGACGGAGTTCCTGCGCCGGGAGGAGGGCATTCCGCTGCACGAGTCCGTCTGGAAGGAGCTGCAGGCGATCGGCGCTAGGTTCGGGATCGTGCCGGAATGACCGGCGCATATCCCAGGCGTTTGCACGAAGAGCCCGGTCCCGGGCGGCATAGCGCCAGAGGCCGGAGTTCCTGAAATGCCCGGCTTCGCGAACGGGCCGATTCGCTTCCTTTGTGTAACGCAACTCCTATGAAAGTCATCAACACCGCCTTGTTGTCCTATGGCGTTTCCGGAAAGCTCTTTCATGCGCCCTTCATCGCGCAGCACAAGGGCTTTCACCTGCGGGGAGCCTGGGAGCGCAGCCGGCGGCAGATCGGTTCGGACTACCCCGGAGCCGGCTCGTACAGCAGCCTTAAAGCTTTACTGAACGATCCCGAGCTGAGCCTGGTGGTGGTCAATACGCCGACCTGCACCCATTTCGACTTTGCCCGTCAGGCGCTGGAAGCCGGCAAGCACGTGCTTGTCGAAAAGGCGTTCACCACCTCCGCGCAGGAAGCGGAGACGCTGATCGGGCTTGCCGCTCGCCGGAACCGCGTGCTGGCCGTTTACCAGAACCGCCGCTACGACAGCGATTTCCGCAGCGTCTGCAAATTGGTCCGGAGCGGGGAGCTCGGCAGGATCCACACGGCGGGCTTTTCCTTTCACCGCTTCCGGCCCGAGATCGGGCCCAAGCAGCACTTCGAGCAGCCCGGTCCCGGCGCGGGGCTGCTCAACGATCTCGGCCCGCATCTTATAGACCAGGCCCTGAGCTTGTTCGGCATGCCGCAAAGCCTCTGGGCGGAGCTGCGCATTCAGCGCCCGGGCTCCCAGGTAGACGACAGCTTCGAGGTGCATCTGAGCTACCCGGACGGCCTGCGGCTGCGCCTCGAGGCCGGTATGCTCATCACCAGGCCGCAGCCGGCCTATATCCTGCACGGCCCGGAGGGAAGCTTTGTCAAGGAGCGCAGCGACCGTCAGGAAACCCTGCTCAAATCCGGCGCGCGGCCCGATTATGATGGCTGGTACACCGAGCCGGAGAGCGATGCCGGACAGCTCTACTCGCGCTCCGCAGGCGGGGATGCCGTCCGGGCCGTCCCGGGCGAGCGGGGCAATTACATGATGTTTTACGAAGCGCTGTACCGCAGTGTCCTGGGCGGATTTCCCCCGCCTGTAAGTGGATTCGACGGGCTGCAGGTCATGCGGGTCATAGAAGCCGCGAGGCTTAGTCACAATACGGGCTGCGCGGTCGGGCTTAACCCGGGCTAACGCCCGGCAACGAGCGGGAGCACCAGTCAATTAATCAATATTCCATCATGTCATGATATCCAAAAAGACCAAGATCGTCGCCACGGTAGGGCCTGCCAGCAATACGTATGAAAAGCTCGTTGCGCTGGTACAGGAAGGCGTAAATGTATTTCGCCTGAACTTCTCGCATGGCAACCATGAAGGCCATGAGGCGGTGATCAGCAATATCCGCCGGCTGAACCAGGAGCTGAAGGAGAACGTAGCCATCCTGGCCGATCTGCAGGGGCCGAAGCTCCGCGTCGGAGACCTGGAAGGAGGCTCGCTGGAGCTGGCGATGGGAGACGAGTTTTACTTTACGAACGACAAGGTGATCGGGAACCGGGAGCAGGTTTACATGTCGTACCCGGACTTCGCGAAGGACGTGCGGGTGGGCGAGAAAATCCTGCTCGACGACGGTAAAATCGAGGTGCTGGTGGTGGAAGTGACCCCCGACGGCCGCGTACTGGTCAAGGTGACGGTGCCCGGCACGCTGTTCCCGCGCAAAGGGGTGAATCTGCCGGATACGAAGATCTCGCTGCCGGCGCTTACCGAGAAGGACCTCGCGGACCTTGAATTCATCGGCGCGCAGCAGGTGGACTGGGTGGCGCTGTCCTTCGTGCGCCAGCCCGGGGATATGCTGGACCTCAGGCAGCGGCTGAAAGCGATGGGATCGACCTCCAAGATCATCGCAAAGATCGAGATGCCTGAAGCCCTGCAGCACCTGCGGGAAATTATCCTGGCCTCCGACGCCGTGATGGTGGCCCGCGGCGACCTGGGCGTGGAGCTGCCGCTGCAGCAGGTGCCGATGGTGCAGAAGAAGATCGTGCGCATGTGCATCCACAGGGCCAAGCCGGTGATCATCGCCACGCAGATGATGGAAAGCATGCTGGACCGCACGCGGCCGAACCGCTCCGAGATCACGGATGTCGCCAACGCGGTGCTGGAAGGGGCCGACGCGCTGATGCTGAGCGCGGAGACCGCCACCGGCATGTACCCGGAGCTGGTGATCCGGACCATGAGCAGTATCATTACCGAGGTGGAAAAGGAAGAGATCGTATACAACCGCAACCTCGTCCCGCAGCCGCACTCGCCTTCGTTCCTGTCGGACGCGCTTTGCTATAATGCCTGCGAGATTGCGCACGACGTAAACGCCGCTGCGCTCGTCGGCATGACGCAAAGCGGGTTTACCGGGTTCATGCTCTCCAG
>JASLDA010000088.1 GCA_030151745.1 Chitinophagaceae bacterium
CGCCAGGCCAAGGTCACGTATAAGGACGGCACGACGTCTTCGCTTTACTTCGCGACGGCTCTCACGACAAGCGACGCCACGCTGTTCGACCGCTTCCCGGGGATCAAGAACATTCCCCTGAGCTTCGAATACCGGAACGAAGAGGGTATCGTCATGCACTTCGCTGCCGAAAAGGTGGCCCTGGAGCCGGTGGAAAGCGCTTTGTTCCGTGTGCCGCCGGATTACAAGATCATCACCAATGCCGAATACAAGGCATTGCGTAAATAACTTCCCGTTCAACAACCGCCCCCCTATGCTGTCCAGACTTGCACTCCTGTTCCTGCTTTCCTGCACTTTTACGCTCCCTGCCATGGCGCGCAAAGGCGTTTACAGAAGCTGGGACGATGCGCTGACCCACCGCGAGGACGTCCGCGTCCTCCGTATCGTCTTCGCACAGCAGGATTCGATCCCGGATATCCTAGACCAGTTCCCGAATCTCATAGAGATCGATCTAAACCATAACAAGATCAAGGCTTTGCCGCCTTCACTGAGCCGCTGCGTGAAGCTGAAGAAGCTGAACCTGTTCCAGAACCGCATCTCGGAAATCCCGGACGGTATCCGGAACCTGCGCGCCCTGGAATGGGTGTCGTTCAGCCATAATAACCTCAAGGCCCTGCCCTCCGCCATCTGCGAGCTGCCCGCGCTGGAGCACCTGATAGCCATCGGGAACGAGCTGGAAACCTTGCCGAGCTGCATCGGCAATCTCAAAAGCCTGAAAGAGCTCAGGGTCAATGTCAACCAGCTCCAGGAGCTGCCGGCCTCGCTGCCCGGGCTGCCGAACCTTAGCTTGCTCGACGTCAGCAACAACAAGCTGACGGTGCTGCCGGGCAATATCGGCGAGCTGAAAGAGCTGCGGTTCTTGTACCTGGGGCGAAACCTGCTGAGCGAGCTGCCGGGGTCCATGGGGGCGCTCGTACGATTGCAGGAGCTGGACGTAGTGCGTTGCGGGGTCCTGCAGCTGCCGTCCTCGCTGGCGAACCTCCCCCGCTTGGAGCGCGTTTACATAGATCCGCGCGTCGTGCCGTTCTATCCGAATCCGAACTACCAGCGGTATCAGCGCATCATCACGGTAGCGAACGAGGACGTCTACCCCTATCGCCAATCCCAGTACTAGGGAGCGCCGATCCTAAATTTTCAATTTTCAATCTTAGATCTTCAATCTTACCCCTATTCATCCTCGTCTTCGCCGAAGCTCATATCCAGCATGCCGCCGAGGATATCGCCGAAGGCATACCCTCCGCTCTCGATGCCTTTCTTGCTGATAAGGCTGAATTCCGCCAGGCCGTGCAGTAAAAACTCCATCAGCAGCACCAGCTGGTCTTCCCCTGCTTTCGGGTAAAAGCCTTTGACGGCGGCATACAGGCCGTCTACGCTGTACAGCAGCTCCCGGTATCGGGCCTCGCCGGCATCCTGCAGCATGGACAGCTCATTGCCGCGCCCGAACCAGTCGACGATACTTTGATAGGGGTTCGGCTTTGCCTTCGCGCCTGCGGCGGCGGCACGTCCCGTAGGCTTTTTGAACGAGGCCGGGTCCGGAAAATAGTCCAGGAAGGTGCTGCGGATCGCCTGCCCCATCAGCCGCCAGGCTACATTGGCAGGGCCTTCCAGCTCGCCTTCGTACACCAGCTCGATTTTCCCCGTGATGCCGGGGATCACGCCTGCAAAATCCGCGATGCGCACCATTGTCCGGGCGACTCCCTCTTTCAGCGCCCGCCGCTCCGCCGTGCTCACCAGGTTCTCGTAGGAAGCGATCGTCAGGCGCGCGCTCACGCCGCTCTTCTGATCCACGTACTCGCTCTTGCGCGCTTCCATCGCGATCTGCTCCACGAGGAGCTTGCAGAGATCCGGCATCTCGACCATCTTCTCCTGCTCCGGCAGCACATCGGCTTCCTGGGCAGTGATGGCCTGCGAGATTTCCACCGTTTTCGGGTAATGCGTTATGATCTGGCTCTCGATCCGGTCCTTCAGGGGCGTCACGATGGAGCCGCGGTTGGTATAGTCCTCGGGGTTGGCCGTGAACACGAACAGGATATCCAGGGGCAGGCGCAGCTTAAAGCCCCGGATCTGGATATCGCCTTCCTGCAGGATATTGAACAGGCTTACCTGTATCCGGGCCTGCAGGTCCGGGAGCTCGTTGATGACAAAGATGCCGCGGTGCGAGCGCGGGATGATGCCGTAATGCAATACCCGCTCGTCCGCGAACGACAGGCGCATGTTCGCCGCCTTGATCGGGTCCACGTCGCCGATCAGGTCGGCTACGCTTACATCCGGTGTCGCGAGCTTTTCCCCGTAGCGCTGGCTGCGGTGCACCCATTCGATGGGGGTCAGATCGCCCATGTCCGCGATGATGACGCGCGCATGGTGAGAGATCGGGCGGAAGGGATCGTCGTTGATGTCTGAGCCTTCCACGACCGGTATCCATTCGTCCAGCAGCGCCGTCATTTCCCGGGCCATGCGGGTCTTGGCCTGGCCGCGCAGGCCCAGGAACAGGATATTGTGGCGGGAGAGCAGGGCGCGCTCCACATCGGGGATGACCGTGTCTTCATAGCCTATGATGCCGTTGAAAGGACTGCGGTTCCCGCGGATGGCCTGGATGAGATTCTGCCGGACTTCTTCTTTAACTGATTTCGGTTTGTAGCCGCTTGCTTTTAACTCGCCTAAGGTCTTGATACCGGGTGCCTGCATTGGGGATTGTAGATCGAAGATTGAGGATTGTAGTTTGGTGTTGGGAGCCATGCCGGGCCCGCACGCCAGGAGAACCGTTCCCGCTGGTGCCTGTTTTGAAATTACGGAGTGTGTCCCGGGCGCGGTTTAATGCGGGAATA
>JASLDA010000095.1 GCA_030151745.1 Chitinophagaceae bacterium
GGCCGCTCACGGTGAGGTTGGTGCTGCGGCCGAAGAAGTCCTCGGCGAAGTCGACAGCGCCGCTCTCGGTTTTGGGCGCGCCTTCCGGGGGAAGGGTGGTGACGCGGAACATTTCCCCGGCGCCTTCCGCGTCGGAGGCGGTGATGATCGGCGTGTGCAGGTAGAGGAAGCCCCGCTCGTTGAAGAACTTATGGATCGCGAAGGCCAGGGCATGCCGCATGCGGAAGATGGCGCCGAAGGTATTCGTGCGGAAGCGCAGGTGGGCTATCTCCCGCAGGTATTCGAGGCTCGGGCGGTTCTTCAGCTGCAGCGGGAACTTCTCGCCGTCGCATTCGCCGAGCACCTCGATGCTGTCGGCCTTCAGCTCCACGCGCTGACCCTTACCCAGGGAGGCGATGACGGTGCCGGTGGCTGCAACCGCCGCGCCGTTGCTGATCCGGCCGACGAGGGCCGGGTCCGTATTCAGATCGATCACCACCTGCAGATTCGCTACGCAGGAACCGTCGTTGAGGGCGATGAACTGGTTATTCCGGAAGGAACGAACCCAGCCTTTAACGGTAGTGGTGTAATCGAGGCGCTCGTCGGCAAGGATGGCTTTGATCTTTGTACGGGGCATTGGGGATTTGATATTGAGAGAGGGAAAGTTGAGGATCTGGCGCTTGTACGCAGCGCTCGGGGAATGCGCGGAATCGCGGGGATTTTTCTTTGAAAAACGATTTTATCTAAACGGCTGCGAAGATATTAGTTGAATGGGCTTGGATGAAAAAACGGGATGCAGTTTGAGCCGCATCCCGTTTCGTATATTGTCACAGAGAGCTGCTCAGGGCCTTTGTCCCGGATTATTATTGACGGGGGCGCCGCCCGCAGGCTGCGAAGGCTTGTCGATAAACAGGAGCTTGAGGCCGACGAGGAGCAGGAAGACCGCGAATACTTTCCTGAGCGTATCCTTATCGACGGACATGGCGATGCGGCCGCCTAGCCAGCCGCCGAAGACGAAGCCGGCGCAGAGCAGGGCCGCTACGTACAGGTTCACCTGGCCGTAGCGGTAGTACTGCACGACGCCCATGATGCCGATCGGGGGCAGGAGCATGGCCAGGGAGGTGCCCGTGGCCATCTTCGGATTCATCCCCGGGATCAGGGTGCTCATGGCGATCAGCGCGGGGACGACGACGATGCCGCCTCCGATGCCGACCATACTGCCCAGCACGCCGGCTGCGAAGCCGGTGACTATGATGAGGATGATCGTCAGGGTGCTCACGGTCCAGTAATATTATTTGACCTCTTCGGGGGTGCCGCTGGCCTGGTAGGCTCCGCTTTGCATCAGGACCTCGTAATCCTTGATGGCATGGCCGAGGATCTTCTTCGCCAGGCGCTCGCCCTGAAATTCTTCAATTTTCACAACTTTTTGTTCAAGACGCTTGTATTCCTCGAAAAAGTGGCGCAGCTCGAGGATGAAGTGGGGCGGGAGCTGGGAGATATCGTCAATGTGGTTTACGCTCATGTCGTTGGCGCATACTGCGATAAGCTTATCGTCCGCTTCGCCTCCGTCCAGCATCCGCATCACCCCGATGATCTTGGCTTCCACCAGGGTGAGGGGCTGCATTTCGATCTGGGAAAGCACCAGGATATCCAGCGGGTCGCCGTCGTCGCAATAGGTGCGTGGAATAAATCCGTAGTTTGCGGGATAGTAAACAGAGGAATACAGCACACGGTCCAGCTTCAGCAGCCCCGTCTCCTTATCCAGTTCATATTTCGCGCGGGATCCTTTCGGGATTTCGATAATTGCATTTACACAGTCGGGAACACGGTCGCCGTAGCTGACCGAATGCCAAGGATTAAAGTTCATGGCTGCAAAGATAATCCCGGAATGCAGGCGCGGCATAACAGATCAGGACGATGCCCGAGGGCGGCAATGCATGAGCGATCGGCGCAATAGCCCGGTTTTACAGCAAAAAGGATACTAATCACCGCAATTTTACCGTTAGCTTAATTTTCGGAATCAGATTTGGAAAAGCATCGCCGCCCTATATCTTTGCGAGCTCCGAAAAGATAGCAAAAAAGTCATCTTTTTATATAGTCAATTAAAAACCAAACAACAAAAGCGCACCATTATGGCAGACGTAAAAACGACCACCACTCGTCCTAGCTCCCCGCAGGGTGGCAAGCATGCAGGAAAGCCGAAGAATGCAAACAACTTCATGACTAACCTCCTGATCGTAGTGGTGATGATCGTCATCGCGATTTGTATCTTTAATTTTGTGTTGGGCAATCCGGCGAACTTCAGCGACGGCGAGGCCCGCCACGTCGCGAAAAACTTCATGGGCCGGATGTACACCGGCGGCTTCGTAGTACCGATCTTGCTGTCGACGCTCCTTACGCTCCTGACCTTCGTCGTCGAGCGCGCCATCACGATCTTCAAGGCCCGCGGCCGCGGCAACCAGGGCGAGTTCGTCCGCAAGGTGCAGTATCACCTTGCCAACAAGAACGTAGAGGCTGCCATCGCAGAGTGCGACAAGCAGGCCGGCTCCGTTGGCAACGTAATGCGCAGCGGTCTGGTAAAGTACCGCGAGATGATCAACAACAACGAGCTGGATACGGATCAGAAGGTACTGTCCATCCAGAAGGAAATCGAAGAGGCTACCGCCCTGGAGCTGCCGATGCTGGAGAAGAACCTCGTGTTTCTCTCGACGATCGCTTCCTGCGCCACGCTCCTCGGCCTGTTCGGTACGGTAATGGGTATGATCCGCTCGTTCGCCGCGATGGCGGCTTCCGGCGGCGGCGCTGACGCGACAGCCCTGGCGGAAGGTATCTCCGAGGCCCTGATCAACACCGCCCTCGGTATCGGTACGTCCTTCCTGGCCATCATCGCCTATAACTTCTACACTACGATCATCGATGGCGTAACCTTCGGTATCGACGAAAGCGGCTTCACGCTGACGCAAAGCTTTGCTGCCAACTACAAGTGATTTGCCTTAACACCGGGTTCACATCGCAGGGTGTGATATCCGGTTCTTCCGGTGTCTTCAAACAATCACGAACGTAAAAACAGCATATGCCTAAAGTAAAAATGGCGCGGAAGAG
>JASLDA010000106.1 GCA_030151745.1 Chitinophagaceae bacterium
ATCCTTACGGCGGGCCTGGCCGAGATTGCGGCCGGGTCGATCGCCATGGGCCTGGGAGGCTATATGGCGGGCCGCACCGAGATCGAGCATTACGATGCCGAGCTAAAGCGGGAGCAGTACGAGGTGGAAGTAAAGCCCGAGGTCGAAAAGCAGGAAGTACGGGATGTTTTCGCGGGGCTGGGGCTAAGCCGGGATACCCAGAACATCATCGCCGAGGAAATGGCCCAGGACAAGCAGAAATGGGTCGATTTCATGATGAAATTCGAGCTCGGCCTGGAAAAGCCCGATCCGAAGCGAGCGCGCAACAGCGCCTTCAATATCGGCGGTTCGTATATAGTCGGCGGCCTGGTGCCGCTGAGCCCGTATTTCTTTGTCGAGCATCCCATCGACGGTCTGCGCTGGTCCTGCGCGATCACGGTCGTTTGCCTGTTCCTGTTCGGCTACTTCAAATCCAGGGCGACCGGCCAGCCGGCGCTCGCAGGAGCCCTGCGGGTGACGCTGATCGGCAGCGCCGCCGCGGCCGCCGCGTTTTTCATAGCACGACTGTTCACGGGCGGGGCCTGACGCTCCCTAAACCATTTCTGCCGGCTCACACTCTTCCGGGAATTCCTGTAACCGGATCCTGCTGCCATTGCCGGAAATCCACGCTGCAATAGCTGCCGCGTCTCCTGCTATCATTAACTAATTGTGTAATAATATAAATTATTACATGCTGAAATATTTTTAAGTTTTTTATAAATATTTTAACAGCCGTCATTCCAAATTGTTAAAGTTTTCCTAGTCCGGTATCTTTGTACCGCTTGTTGTCACGGCAGCGTGAGGAAAGAGTAGCGTTCATGCATCTTCCGTACGGTCCGTATCCTATTACCCTAACTGATTTTCCTGCAATCCCCCATGCAAGGAAGAACTTTTACATGCGAGCGTTCCCCCCGGAGCGTATGTAGTTCCGGCGCCCTGGCCGGGGCGCTCCCTATATGGGTTCTTATACTCCTTGCAATACCCGGCAACCCGCTGCTGGCTCAATCTTTTAGTGCGGCGGGCGGGGCGATCAGCGCGGACTTTGCGCATTTTTCGACGGAGCGCAAGCTGGTCCAGGACGTTTATTTCTCCATGCCCCGGCCTGGCTCGGGCACCCTCCGCTTCGAGTGCTACCGCTACGCCCCCAACGGCGACAGCTTCCTGGTCTACGGCCGGAAAAACACCCGGCTCATCCTCCCCCAGGGCGTCAGCACCCGCCCCATCCCATTCGGCTACAACGATTCCGCCTCCTACGTTCAGCCCGACTTCTTCCAGATCCTCAAGCGCTATGCCCTGGTTCCGGCCGGCACCTACCGCTGGTTCGGACGCTTCACCCCCGACTCGGGGACCGTGGCCAGTGCCGTAGTGGTCCTCCAGGCCGATTCCACGCTCCCGCCCACCTCCGGGCTGGCCCGCGATCTTGCCGGTAAGCTGGACGCGAACACCAACCCTGCCGATACCCGGCGCAAGGTGCTCAGCGTCGTGCCGGCGGCCCGGGCCCTGGACCAGGCCGCCGGGCGCATCGGCCGGCTGATGAAGACCCGGGGCCTGGAGCCGCGCATCATGCAGCATGGCGCCCAAAGCGAGGTCCAGCTCTGGTACCACGACTGGTTCGTGGGCAGCTACCGCCTGGAGGCCGGCACCGGCATCGGCGCCCAGCTGCAGCAGCAGGCCCGGGCAGCCGGCAATGTATCGTCGCTGGCCGCCACCGGCCTGGAATCCTACCGCTCGCTGAGCTCCCAGATCCGGGAGCTGGCCCGAAGCAACAAGGACCAGACCGAGCTGCGCGGCGAGATCGCCCTGACCGGCAACTGGGCCAATGCCCAGCCCGAATATTCCGCCCAGGACAACAACTACTACGAGCTCCGCGCCCGGGCCGAGACCGAGGTGGCCGAGATCCCCGTCGGTATCGACGGCTATTACACCACCCAGGATGCCCACCGCCAGGTCAAGGCCAGCTATGTGCATGTTCAATACGATGCCCGGCGGGCGAAGGAAAAGCTGCTGCAGCTGATCGAGGGCTACAAGCGCAAGTTCGGCGAGACCCTTTCCCAGGGCGCCGGCCTGGAGCAGGTCTATGGCTCATACCTGAGCAGCCTGGATGGCCGGAAGGACGCGCTGATCGCCGGCCTGGCCCGGGAAACGGGCCTGCCGGCAGGGGGGCGCCCGGGCGCCTTCACCATCGACACGGCGGCCTTGCGGGCCCAGCTGGAAGCGCAGGTCCGCCAGCGGCTTGCCGATACGGCGCTGGTCGCCGCGGCGGGGAGCCGGCTGGATTCGGCAGGCCGGGCCCGGGAGGCGGCCGCCCAGCTGGTCCGGATCCAGGATGCTGCCCGGCAGCTGTACACGGCCGCGCTGCAGCGCTACGAGCAGATCAAAGCATTGGAAGCGCAGTACGATAAATACAAAGGCCTGCTGGATCAGTACCGGACGACGAGCTACTTCGACTCCGCCCTGGCCTACGACAAGCTCCGCGACCTGGAGCGCGGCGATGCCGCCACCTACAAGCAATTGGCGAAGTCGGCTTCGGGCCTGCTGCCGGAAGGCAAGGCCAGAAAGCTCATCAGCGGCCTGACCAGCTTCGATGCGGGGATCTTCCCCAAGTACGTCTCCAAGTACACCCTCGGCGGCCAGCAGCTCAAGGGCCTGGACCTGGGCTACGATATCGGCTTCGCCCGCATCGGCCTGACGGCCGGCCAGACCGAGTTCGCCGGCCGCGCCGGCGGCCTGGACAAGTACAGCAGCTACTCGGGCCGCATCGAGTTCCACCCGGCCCCGGACCAGCAGCTGCAGTTGATCTACTACGGCTACACCCCTGCCCGCAAGCTGCTGGCCGGCGACGATACCTTCTCCAAAGCCCTGGACCTGGCGCTGCCCACCTTCCGCGAGCCGGTCCATATCGTATCGGCCCAGTACACCGGCACCATCGCCGGCGCCGTCCAGGTGGAGGGCGAAGGCGCCACCTCGTTTCGCAAGGGCAGCGGGCAGACCCTGCGGGGCGGCCTGGATGCGGACCGCATCGCCTGGCGGCTGGGAGCCGAAGGCCATATCCCGGCCACCAGCCTGGATGTGACCGGCTCCTACGAGCACGGCGGCAAGGCCTTCGAGAACAGCACGATGCCCCTGCTGGTGGCCGGCTGCGAACTGCTGCAGGCCGGGCTGAAAGGGCGTTTTTTCCGCGACTTCCTCTCGGCAGGCGTGACCTTCAACCGGATGGAGCAGGTGAACCTGTACGGCAAGGGCGGCAACAACCGCTGGGGCTTCGAGCTGGCCACCCATTCGAAGCAGTATCCCTCGCTGAGTCTGTCCTACAAACCATTTGCCACCTTCCGCACCTGGAGCGATACCCTGGCCGTGGCGCAGCGCCCGGTGCTGGGGGAGGTATGGACGGGGCGGGCCGCCTACCAGCTCAAGCGGCGGGGCGGGGTGGTATACCGCTTCAGCGCGGTGCTGAACCGCAGCACGTCGAAGGCGGACAGCCTGGCCTACGGGGCGGACCTGCTGCAGCTCAATGCCTCGTACACGAAGCGGCGCCTGACCCTCACGCTTTCGGGCGGTCAGAGCGCGCTGACGGGCGGGCTGGGCGGGACGCCCGGCGCCGATACGCTGAACGCGGCGCATGTGCGGACGACCTTTTTCCTGGGCGCGGCCTCCTACAGCTGGACCGGCGGGCTGGGCCTGAGCGGGGGCCTGGACCTGGGCCGGGCTCCCTACGGGCTGTCGCGCTGGGGGCTGAATGCCGGGGTTTCCTACCGGCTGGCGAAGCCGGGGCTGCAGCTCCGGGCGGCGGGCCGGTACGGGGCCTACCGGCTGGCGGCCTACAGCGGGACGATCCGCTCCGACCAGCCGGAGGGTGTGGACGCGGCGGCGCCGATGAGCTGGCGGCGGCTGGTGAGCGGGAGCCTGGAGCTGGGCTGGACCTTCAAACAGAACCTGAATCATTAACCTAACTGATGGGCAACGAAACGATCTCGATCCTATGAAGCAATGCATTACATCCCTGGTCCGGCGAATGAGGCGCAACGGCCGCTGGCTGCTGGCGGCGCCGGTCCTGCTGCTTGTATTTTCGGTGCGGGGTCAGGCCCAGGGCGGCACGGTGAGCCTGGACCTTGGGACGCTGGAAGGACAGGCGCTGGGCCCGGACAATATCACGGCCTTCGGCGTGCAGTCGACGTTTGCGGCGGCGACCGAAGCCGAGATCAGCGGCGAGCTGCGCTACCGGCAGAGCGGGCTCTGGCTGCGCTATACGTTCACGACGGTGCTGCGGCCGGGGCTGAACCGGATCGATCCGGCGGGTGTGCACCCGAAATACACCTTCTCTGCGGCGGCGCTGGGGGAGCTGTTCCAGAGCTACAGGCTGCTGCCGCAGGGGAGCTACCAGTACTGCGTCCGGATCCAGCCCCGCGCCGCGCATGGGGAGCAGATCGCCGGTGCCATCGATGAGCAGTGCGTGGTGAACCGGGGCGAGGAGCTGTTCCTGATCAACCTGGTGGACCCGGAGAACCAGGCGAAGCTGCACGAGCGCAACCCGGTGTTCTCCTGGGTGGTGAACTATCCGTTCGCCGCGCAGCTGAGCTACCGGATCCGGGTGGTGGAGGTGAAACAAGGGCAGAACAATGTGACGGCGCTCACGCGCAACAACCCGGTGTATGCGGAGAGCAACCTGCCGCAGACGACGACGAGCTACCCGGTGTACGGCAAGCCGCTGGAGCTGTTCCAGCCCTATGCCTGGACGGTGGACGCCTACTTCAAGGGCATCCTGCTCGGCGGCGCAGAGCCCTGGCGGTTTACCATCATAGAGGATAGTGAATTGGTGAATGTATCGCAGGAGCAGGCCTACTACGAGTTCGAGAAACACGGGAGCGATGTCCGCATCTATGCGGTCGGAAGTTTGAAGCTCAAATACGTCACGGAGCGGCAGCAGGATACCCTTGTGATAGCGCTATCGAAGGAAGATGGAACACCAATCAATCTTCCTCGAAAGCAATATCCGCTTGCTTTAGGTGACAACCGGATCGCGCTTCCGTTGTTGGATGAGGTCAATCTTCAGCACAAAAAAAATTACACTGCCAGGATCACCACCCGGGAAGGAAAGCAATATGAGATTCGTTTCAGGTATATCAACCCCGCATTTTTAAAATAGAACATGACGCGACAATACAGAACGTTTGACCGAGTACTTCTCTATGGCATTTCGGTCGTGGTATTGGCTATGATCGGGATACAGGTTGCAAACAGCATGTCTAAACCCAAAACCGTTTATGTCAATATTGGAAAGATGCTTGAGGGATACAAGTTCAAGCAGAACCTGGACCAGGTAAGTGCAAATGGCCTGACCCAGATCAAAGGGGTAATTGACAGTTTTGAGATGATCCGTAAAATAGGAGGTGGCACGTCACGGCTTGATACCCAACTTACAGCAGCCAAGTATGCATTTCAAGAGTACTACTCACGCTCTAGCCAAGAGATCAGCAAGAAGATTTGGGACAGGCTGAATCCATTGATGGAACAGTATGGACGAGAAAAAGGTGTAGAGCTGCTAATAGGGGCCACAGGTAACGGGTCATTGCTTTATGGCAATGAATCCTGTGATGTCACTGAAGACGTGATCCGCTTTATAAACAATCGCTTTGAAAAAGGTAATTAGTCTATTGCTCTTGACGGAGATCCTGTTGACATCTTGCGTCAACAGGCCCAGTGTGCTGTCCCCAAAGGCCTACGTGCACTATCTGCAGCAGCCAGAGAATGGGTTCCGGAAAACGATTGAGACCGGAAACAAAATCTATACTATCCAGCTTGCTACACCTGCATTTATTGCTAGTAGGGAAGCCGCCGCAGCTGCGGAAAATGCCGGTGGCTTGGAAAGCCGGCTGAATGATTTACGCGGAAGCTTGTTCTTTCTGATCTCGATGACATCAGGAAAAGGAAGCAGCCAGCCGGTTAATAGTGATGAAATGGCAAACTATTACGAAGGCCTCGTAATGGGTGACTTGAAGCTCTATACAAGTACCGGGAATATCGGTCCCGCTGTATGTCATTTTGAGAATAATCTGGGGCTGGTGCCGTACAATACACTTGTAGCAGCATTCAATGTCGGCGATAGTTTAAAGGGGGACCTGCGTCTCGAGTTCAACGACCGGTATTCCGGCAATCCGATGCTGAATGCCGCTTTTAATACCGATGCGATTTCTGCATTGCCACAATTAAAATTTTAAACAGATGCGCGCCAAAAAAATAGTGATCAGTGCAACGGCAAAGACGCTTTTCCTTGCGTTCCTGTTTCAACTGGGTACGCCGATTTATACATACGCATTGACAACCGGGCCTTCCCAGCCGGAAGTGCAGTCGTTCGAGCCGGTAGGCACTACCGATATGGTGAATACGTTCACAGGAGATTTTACCTATAATATACCTCTGCTCGATGTTGAAGGGTATCCGGTCAACATCGCGTATCACAGTGGTGTCAGCATGGAGCAGGAAAGCACTTGGTGCGGACTTGGTTGGAATATCAATCCGGGAGAAATCAATCATTCCGTCCGCGGGCTGCCGGATGACTTCAATGGTGAGAATCTGGAAAAGGAAATCAATATCAAATCGGAAAAAAACATTCGGGTCGGCACCGGAGCCAATGTAGGTTTGGAATTGCTGGGAAAGGACAGTAAATCACTGGGCGTATCACTTTCCTTCAGTCTCGGTATGTATGTCAACTACAACAACTACCGGG
>JASLDA010000107.1 GCA_030151745.1 Chitinophagaceae bacterium
TCTCCTTGTAATAGATCAGGGTAACGGACTGTACGCCCTGGAATTTCCCCCGGAAAAACATTTCCAGGGAGTCGGCCAGCAACTTGTGCGGATGCCCCTCCCCTTTTTCCCGAAGCTTACCGACTTGCTCCGTCCTGTTCCAGGTACGGTAGGAAATATCGCTGTTGCCGTTCCCGCTCTGGAACAGCAGCTGGAAAACGTCCAGGCAATCGCTGACCAGGTGATGGTAAACCGTATCGCCGTCCGGATCTTCGGACACCATCCTGAACGCCGTATCGAAGAGATGCATGCGTGCGAAGGGCGAAGGCACCGAAGTGGCGATCTTGGAGGTGCCTTGCTTCAGCACATCCTTGATGGTCTTGATCTTATTGGCATCCAGCTTGCTCGACAGGCCCCAGTCTTCCAGGCGGACATTGGCGGCCCCGTCTTCGTGGATACGGAAAATATAGTTGGCGGTGGAATTATCAGACATAGCTCGGGATATTTCGGGTTCGGTGATCTAAGGGGGGGGTTATGCGATTGAGGGCAGGTTCTTGAGCTTCTCAAAGCACTTCTCGGCAACTTCGGCCAGGAGCAGGATGGTCCGGGTTTCATTTTTCTGGACCGTGGCCTTCAGCCTGTTCTGAATTTTCCCGAAATGCTCCTTCAGGTACCCTTCGGAAATCCCTTTTGCCAGCAGCCCGGTCCTGATGGTCCCTTCCTGTACCAGCGAGTTGAAATCCGCCTCCAGGTCAAAGGGCTTGAACGTGCGGCTGTTCGCGCTCATTTCCTTCAGCCAGGGCGTGTAGTGATCCCGGAGAAAAGCCGTGAGGCTCTGGTAGAATATGTGCGTGTACAACGAATTGTCGAGTTCGAGATCCAGGGCAAAAGCCTCTTTCAGATGCAGCGGCACGAATTCCAGCCAGGCCTTCGCGGCATAGGTAAACGCGGTCAGCGGCCTCAGCACCGACTTGCGCGTCTCTTCAAAGAAATGACTCAGGTTAAGCGTCGAGTCGTTCCTTTTGATGCCATACTCGTAGTACTGGGTCCTGCTGTCAAACGCCGCGTCGGGCCGGTTCGTAAAATTGAGGATCGCGGTAGCCGCTATGAGCTCGACGACGTGCGCATTATTCCGCTGGGCGCTGCCGCCCTCGTTGTTCTCATAGGGCGTATTGCCCGGCTTATCGTAGATGTAGTACATCGCGTCCAGCTGTTCCATCTCATGCTCGTAGTATGAAAGGGCAGCCTTCGTCTTGGAGATAAAGCGCGTGGAATCGATAGCGCTCGCGGCATCCTCCTGCACGCTGAAATAGGGCATGATGGTGACGGCGCCGGTGCGGGCGCTTGCGACCCGGTTGTTGCGGCTTCCCTTCAGCAGCTTCAGCAGCTGGGGAAATCCGGCGGAGCCCGTCCCGCCGAAGATCGAGGAGACGATGAAGATGCGGTCGTCCTCGCTGACCGCGTTCAGGAAATAGCGGAATTCCGGCGAGTTCTCCAGCTCGTTGAAGATGATGCAGCCGATGTTGGGATTGCCCTTGAAGCCTTTGGTAAGCTCAAGGTTCAGCTCTGCCTCGGGCTTTTCCTTCGGCGAGGCATCGTACAGGAGCTTCATGAACTCGTTGTCGATACCTTCCATGTCTGCAAAGCGCAGGTAGGAGGCGAAGGAACTGGAAATGCCCGCAAACTTGAGCTGGAACTCGTCCCTGATCCTGTCGCCGTCGCTGCTGCGTTGCGAAGACAGAGTATCGACCGGGGTTCCGAAGAAGCCGGGCTTCTTCTCCGCGTTGTCGCCGTAGGCTCCGGAGCGGATTTTCCTGTACAGGTCCAACGCCTTTATGGTGCGGCCTGTATCCTCGTTCTCGGCATCCACGTCGATGATCACCGGGATGATCTTCCCATCATGGGAGAGCTCGGCGCCTGCCGCCAGCAGCATCGTCAGCGCGCGGACGACGCGGGCGCCGGTACCTCCGATGCCGAAGACAAATGTATTTCGGGTCATAGCGAAAACTGGTTTTAAAGCTTAGAGTGGCGTATGTTTTGCGAAAATGGAAACGCGCTTCAGGAGCAGCGAGAACACGATAAAGTAGCCGATGGCATAGAGCGCGTTGAACAGGCCGAACCGGAAGGTGTAGGCATCCGTCGTCGAGATCGTTCCGGCCGCCTGGGTCCAGGCAAATACGAACCCCGCCAGGCCCACCAGCACGAGGGTGACGATCCAGTGGAGCGGCTTGTGAAAGACCGGCTTCCAGCGGCCTAGGGCGGCGTAGAACAATGCACATACGGCGATAGCCAGCAGCAGGGTCATCAGCCCGACGGCGCTGAAGATGCCGGTCCGGTACTCCGGAAAATTCACGTTGGGCCCGATAAAGGCCTCGTACATACCGGTCCAGATCGAGGTTAGGAGTGTCATAGAATGGCAGGGGTTTACTTTTGAAGCGTAAGGGTTATATTGATGTAGTCTGCGTTCTTCGTCTCATATGCGTCGCGCACGCCGTTGATGAGGTGTTCCAGCGCGAACGTCCGCCCGGCGCAGGTGGCTGCGAGGTTCCTGTCGTCCATGCAGCTCCATTCCTGGTACCAGGTGTCGTACCGCAGCGGCAGGCGGGCGGTGATCGTGGCATTCCGGAGTCCCATCTTGGTAACGCGTACCAGCATCAGATCGGTGCAGGCGTCGAATGCGGCTTTCTGCGGCTCGCTCCGCAGCTTCGAAACATCGGCGTCGTTCTTGGGAAGCATGCTGAAGCTTGCCTCGCAGCCCTTCGTGTCCAGCTCCAGATGCTCCCGGAGATAGGCGGGAGCCCGGGCATACGGCGGCAGACCGCCCAGGTCCAGCCCGACGCAAAACCGGACAGGGGTCTTCTGGGGGTCGCCCACGGCTTCGATCCCCTTGCGCTCGCTGCTCTCCATCCAGTCCGAGCCCAACCGCCCGATGGTGGGGAATATGCTGAAGTCCTTTACGGCCTGGTCCGCAAGGCCGAAATGAAGCTCTTGCTCCGGCCTGAACGAAGAAATATCGGCCAGCTGCGCATCGAACTTCGCCAACAGCTCCTTGTTCCCGATCACCCAGATGTAGAAGGGGCGCTGGACGCCGCGGAGCGTCGTCTTCTTGTTCTGGTAGTCGTAATAGACGCCGTTGAACTGCGAGCGGAAGGCATAGACGCTCGCTCCGAATCCTTTCTTCTTGTTCAGATCGGCGAATGTGCTGTAGACATTGCTCCGCAGGGTGCTCGGCGCGAAGTTTTTGTTGATCTCGGGATTCTTCCGGATCTCCTCGTCGGTGAACGACAGGATGCAGTCGGATACGAGCAGCGAGATATCGAACGAGTCCGTACGGCTTGCGATCTCGGCGATGATATTGTGAAGCTGCGAGCTCTTCTGCGCCGACACCTTCCGGTTCGCGATCTCGCTGCTGAGCTCCTGGGGAGAGCCCTTGAACGTATCGGTGGTCTCGGCGATGAAGTAGATGTCGAGGGGCCTGATCGACTTGTCGATCTTTGCCGTCAGGTCCGAGACAATGGCAGGAAATTGGGCATCGTCCTTGAAATAGCCGCCCATGCTGCCGCTTGTTTCCAGGAAGAACCGGACGCTACGGATGTCTTTGCGGACCGGGCATCCATCCGGCTTCGGCCCTTTTTCGGCAGGACACTTGTCGCGGGCATCGACGACCCCGTCGCCGTCCTGGTCTTCCGGCCTGCATGCGGGAACGATCAGTGCCAATAACAGCAGTGCAGCAGTCAGTACGCTATTGCGGAGATTCATAGCACTAAGGGATGATTGTGTTTTACGAATGGTTATACTCAGTCGGGATTTGCAGGCGCAGCGCAGCCGGCCACGCGATCGGCGGACGCAGAGGATTCTCATCAGGACTCTTACCTGGACAGGCCTGGGCGGCTATCCGCCCAGCCAGGAAATGTCTTTCGCCATCTCCCGGCATTCTTCCAGCGTCAGGGTCGATATCATGGAGTCTTTCTTTCGCTGTACGCCGCCGTGATGCGAGCAGGTGCCGCTCCCGCGGGACATCGAGTAGCTGCTGTCCCTGCAGACGGATCCCTTTCTCCGCTCTTTGCTTCTTTCATACAGGCGCGTCGTCAATTCGTCCACGGGAGTCAGCCTGTCCCGGATCAGGATGTAGAGGCTTAGCAGGGCGAGCAGGGCAAACAGGGTGACAGGCATTCTGGTATAATACCGGATGATCCCGTACAGCCGGATCAGGAACTTATCCCGCTTCTTATGCTCGTCTATCTTCCGGCAGATCGCATCCGCCAGCATGGACGCATCGAAATCCCTGATCGAAAGGTATTTAATCGTTGGAGGAATTTCCGGCAGCTCCGTATCATCGAGCTTGAAAGGGAGAATATACTCCTGGATACCCCTCCGGGCCTTGATCTGTGCCTTTTTCAGCTCGAACTTCGTCCAGACTTTCTCCCGGTAACTAGCGGAGACGAAAACCACGCAAAGCCTGGATTGGCGCTGGTAGACGGGAGAAATAGCCTTCCCGAGGTCTTTGCCCCAGGCCAGTACGAGATCCTCCTTGTAGTAATAATAATTCGGGTTTCGATGCTTCAAGAAACCCACAACTTCTTCGACGAACGTGTAGTTCTCCTCTGCGAATGAAAACGCAACGTCGTACTTGTATTTCCTGAATAACATGCCTCTTTGGTATTATTTGACGCAATAAGCCGCCCTATGCGCTTGCGCATTCATTTTTTCCTGTAGTGTTTAGCGAAGGCGCCCCCCGTCAGAGCTCTATATGGTGATCCTGCAGAAACTTCATCAGACCGATGCTCGTGCTGGTGCCGGCTTTGCGCCCGATGTTCTTCCGGTGCGTCTCGACGGTCAGCGGGCTCAGGCTGAGGATGTCAGCGATCTGCGGCGTGGTGCGGTCTTCCAGGACGAGCCTCAGGATATCGGCTTCCCTGGGTGTGAATAAGGACTTCGCGATGTCTCGCTCCTTGGGTATGGTTGGGAAATAGGATTCACCCCGCATGACTGCGGATAAGCATTCGATCAATGTGGCATGCCCGATATTTTTCCGGAGGTAGCCGGCGGCACCGCCGTTCATAGCGTCCCGGATATTTCGGGGATTCTCGTTCATGGAGAGAATGACGATCCTGGTGCCGGGCGCCGTCTTTCCAAGCTTATAGACCAGTTCCAGTCCGTTCCGCTCGACAGGCGGCATGCGCAGATCGAGCAATGCGATGTCCGGCTTCATGCTTAGAATATCGTGATACGCGGTGTCCCAGTCATTGGCCGATCCCACGATCCGTATATTCTCCTCCTGGCATATCAGAAGCTTCAGGCCGTCGACGACGATCTGGTGGTCGTCGGCCAGGTACAGCGTTACGGTAAGGTTCATAAAGCAGATCCGATAGGTATTTC
>JASLDA010000117.1 GCA_030151745.1 Chitinophagaceae bacterium
CGAAACGACTTACCGCATAACCTTCGGCAATGCGGTAAGTCGTTTCGTCCTCGAGCAGGGAATCCGGTATCGAGATCGTTACGGTCTTGTCCTTGCCGGTAGTGGTAAGCGGCAGGCTGAGCAAGGGCGAAATCTGGATCTGGCCGGAGGCATCGGCCAGGTTGACGTACTCGTCGAACTGGAGCACGAGCTTTTTCACCCGGGTATTCAGCTGGGAATCGGCCGGGCTGATGTGTACGAGCTCGGGGGCTTTCTCATCCTTGGGGCCTCCGCTCGGCGGAACGATATTGGCGCAGCCTGCGGCGAATAGCAGACAGTAGGCAATGGGCAATAGGCAATAAGCAAAAGGCAGTTTGCGATATTGCGCCGCTGCGGGAAAATGGCGGGTCATCAAATCCTTCAGGCTGTCCATCCAACGCGGCATGAGGGCGCAAAAGTACGTTGGGAAGCGGTTGCCCGGGCGCTGCGCTTAGCCCGGACCACTCCCGGACCGGGCGAACGGCCGAATGATTGAGCAGTTGAAGGTTGATATGGCTTCGTCGCCAAGCCTTCGTCTACCAGGCAAAAGGCCAGAGTGCAGCAAGCCCTGTAGGGGCAAAACAATTTTCCCCTGGGCAAAGCCCAGGGGAAGGAAAAAATTAAATTGGCAGGGATCAGTTCAGCTTTGCGGCGGTCTCGGCCTGCCCGGTCAGCTGCTCTTTCTGCATCTGCAGCTCCCAGCGCCAGGCAGTATCCATCATCGCCTCGAGGTCGTATTGGGGCTCCCAGCCCAGCACCTTCTTCGCCAGGTCGTTGTTGGCATATACGGCCACGACGTCTCCCGGGCGGCGGGGGCCGATCTCGTAATTCAGCTTCCGCCCGCTGACCTTTTCGAAAGCGCGGATAAGCTCCAGGACCGTAACGCCGGTACCGGTGCCCAGGTTCAGCACGAGGCAGTTGTCTTCGTCGTCGGCTTCCAGCATGTACTGCAGGGCCCTGGTATGCGCGGAGGCAATGTCCATCACATGGACATAATCGCGCACGCAGCTGCCGTCACGGGTCGGGTAATCGGCCCCGTGTACGAACATCTGCTCCCGGCGGCCGATGGCGGTCTGGGTGATGACCGGCACCAGGTTTTCCGGCTTCAGCTGGATCTCCCCGATGAGCGCGGAGGGATGCGCGCCTACAGGGTTGAAATAGCGCAGCAGGGATACGTTTCCTTCCGGCCACACCTTGGCGAAGTCGCGGCAGATCTGCTCGCCCATCTGCTTGGTGCTTGCATAGGGCGATTGCGGCGTCCCCATCGGGGTCTGCTCGCTCACCGGCAGCTCGGCCGTATTGCCGTATACGCTGCAGGACGAGGAGAACACGAAATGGAAGACCCCGAAACGCTGCGCGCATTGGAGGACATTGATCAGCGACCGGAGGTTGTTCTCATAGTACATGAGCGGCTCGGCCACCGATTCGCCCACCATCTTATACGCCGCGAAGTGCACGATGCCCACGATATCGGGGTTATCGATGAAGATGGCTTCGGTATAGTCCATCTTCTTAAGGTCCACGTTATAATTCTTGACTTTTACGCCGGTGATCTGCTCGACGCCTTCCAGCATGCGCAGCGTGCCGGCGCTGAGATTATCGACGGAAATCACTTCAAAGCCATTCTGGATCAGGTCTACGATAGTATGGCTGCCGATGTAACCGCAACCACCCGTAACCAATATCTTCTTGTTCATCGGGATAAGGAATAACGAGCTCCAAAAGTACGGAAGCGGGGATTCACAAGGCAGACACAAAAGCATGCGGCGCAGGCAAGTTTCGCGCAGGCCCCGGCCGGCATCCCGGCGCGCATTGCAAGCGGAGCGAAGCAATTACTTCACCTGCTGCATCGCCACCAGGTTGCTGTAGAAGCCCCCCAGGGCCAGCAGGCTTTCGTGCGTGCCGCGCTCCACGATCCGCCCCTTGTCCAGCACGATGATCTCATCGGCATTCTGAACGGTGGAAAGCCGGTGTGCGATGACGATGCAGGTCCGGTCCTGCATGAGATTGGTGATGGCCTGCTGGACGATGCGCTCCGCCTCGGTATCCAGGCTGGAGGTCGCTTCGTCGAGGATCATGATCGGCGGGTTCTTCAGCACGGCCCGGGCTATGGTGATCCGCTGCTTCTCGCCGCCGGAAAGCCGGTCCCCGCGATCTCCCGCCACGGTCTGGTAGCCGTCCGCCTTGCCGAGAATGAAGTTTTCGGCATGGGCGATGCGGGCCGCCTCCGAGACCTGCTCCTGGGTGGCGCTGCCGTTGCCGAGAGTGATATTGTTGTACAGAGTATCGTTGAACAAGGCCGGGGTCTGGTTTACGACGCCCATCAGGCGGCGCAGGTCCTCCAGCTTCAGCTCCCTGATATCCACGCCGTCCAGCAGGATCTCGCCTTCGCTGACATCGTGGAAACGCGGGATCAGGTCCACCAGCGTGCTTTTCCCCGCGCCCGAGGATCCTACCAGCGCGACGGTCCTGCCTTTGGGGATCTTCAGGTTGATCCTGTCCAGGATGAGCTTGCTGCCGTACGAGAAGCTGACATTGCGCAGCTCGATCTGGCTGTCGAAGCTCGTAACGGCCTTTGCATCCTGCGCATCCCTGATCAGGACCGGCGCGCGCAATACCTCTTCCATGCGCTGGGCGGCGGCGCTCCCCTTCTGCACCTGGTTAAGGGCGCTGGACAGGTTCTTGACCGGGTTGATGATCTGCGTGAACAAGGCAATGTAGGCGATAAAGCTGGCCGGCTCCAAGGTGCCTTCGCGCAACACCAGCCTGCCGCCGAACCAGAGAATGATCGCTACCACGATAACGCCCATCGTTTCGCTCAGCGGCGAGGCGAGCTCCTGCCGGGATGCGGACTTGTTGCGCAGGCGGTAGTTCTCGTTGTTCAGCTTGAGAAACTTCAGGTATTGCGCCTTTTCGGCGTTGAAGGCCTTCACCACCCGCATATTCATCAGCGTCTCGTCCAGCACGGAATTGATATCGCTCATCTGCTCGGACATGCGCCGGGCGTAGCGCCGCAGCGAGCTCCCGATCCGGCCGATGGCAAGCCCCGACACCGGCAGGAAGAGCAGCAGGAAAAGCGACAGCTTGGGACTGATCGCGATCATCGCCGAGAGATAGAAGATGATCTGCACCGGCTCCCGGATGAACACTTCCATCACGCTCATGACGGAGGTCTGCAGCTCGGTGACGTCGTAGGTCATCCGGCTCAGCAGGTCTCCCTTCCGCTCCTCCGTAAAATACCCGATGGGCATGGAGAGCAGCTTGGTGAACATGTCGTTGCGCAGCTTGCGGACGATGCCGTGCCGCACCGGCAGCAGGATGGATATAGCCAGGAAGGAGAACAGGTTCTTGAGCAGGGTGAAGACCACCACCACGATGCAGATAATGCCCAGCAGGGAAAGCTTGTCGCCGGAATCGGCCAGCTTCAGCACCTGCCCCATCAGCTTCGCGCTCCAGCCGGTGCCGATGCCTGCCAGGCCTGCCGCCGGGCCGCCCGGCAGGAAGAGCACATTGAGCACCGGCATGATCAGCCCTATGGACACCACCGCGAACGCGGATGCCAGCAGGGTGCAGATCAGGTATAAAAAAAGGGATCCTTTATAAGCGCGCAGGTAGCGCCAGATCCGGGACATGTTTTTCATTCTTGGTCAAATAAACACCGCGGAGAGATTTAAGGTCGTAGATCTACGATCGTAGAATGGCGGGGCTGTTTGACCTCCCGGGCAATCCTAAATCTGCGATCCAAAATCTTAAATCCAAAATCACTCAAGGGTATAGCTGACGCTGCCGTCCTTTTCGTCCTTGAGCATGATGCCTGCTTCGGAGAGCTTGTTGCGGATCGCGTCGGAGGTCGCGAAATCCTTGCGCTGCCGTGCATCCCTGCGGATGTCGGCGAGTATCGCGATGGCCTTATCCAGCTTGCCGTTGTCCCCGCCAGCCTGCATGGCCTGAAGCCCGAGGACGTCCTCCAGGTAGGTCTTCCAGGTCCTCTGCAGCAGGGCAAAGGTCCCGGCCGAGAGCGCGTCTTTACCGATCAGGCCGCCTTTGATGCCGTTGATCACCGGGGCCATTTCGAACAGGTTCGCAATGACCTTGGCCGTGTTGAAATCATCGTCCATGAACTCGCCGCATTCCCTGCACCAGGCGGCCATCTTCGCGTCGAGCTCCGCATCGGCGGCCGAGCCCTCCGGGGCAGGCAGCTGCTGCAGCACCTCGTACGCCTCCCACAAGCGGCGCAGGGCCTTCTCGCTGGCCTGCAGCGCTTCGTTGGAGAAATCCAGCGTGCTGCGGTAGTGTGTCTGGAGAATATAGAAACGCACGACCATCGGATGATAGGCCTGCTCCAGCATCGGGTGCGTGCCGCTGAAGAGCTCGGTGAGCTTGATCACGTTGTTGTAGCTCTTCCCCATCTTCCTGCCGTTGATGGTGATCATGTTGTTGTGCATCCAGTAGCGCACCGGCGCATGCCCGTGGGCAATCGTGCTCTGCGCGATCTCGCTCTCGTGGTGCGGGAACTGCAGGTCCATGCCCCCGCCGTGAATATCGAACGTAGTGCCGAGGTACTTCGCGCTCATCGCGGAGCACTCGATATGCCAGCCCGGGAAGCCTTCGCCCCAGGGGCTTTTCCAGCGCATGATATGCTCTGGCGGTGCATTCTTCCACAGCGCAAAATCAGCTTTGTCCCTCTTCTCCTCCTGGCCGTCCAGCTCCCGCGTAGTCTCCAGCTGGTCGTCGAGCACACGACCGGAAAGCTTGCCATAGGGATAGTTAGCGGCA
>JASLDA010000128.1 GCA_030151745.1 Chitinophagaceae bacterium
CGGATCTTCGAAGGTAAGCCTCCGGGGGCAGCGCTGCTGTCGGAGACGATGCTGGTCACCGGCGACCTGCGGCCGTAGACGATCTGCGGGGCCCTCCCGCCGTACCAGGCATAGCCCGCGTTCTTTCCCGCTTCCGCGACTACGTCGTCCCCCGCGTCCAGGAACCGGAGCCGGGAGGTATCCAGGTTCTTGCGCAGCAGCAGCTCGAAATCCGTCCGCAGCGTGCGGACGACGGCCGCCTTATCCAGCCGCGGCATGATGCTGGTCACCGAGAACGAATCCCGCGCATCCCATTTGAAATTGAAAAAGGAGACTCCCAGCTCGTTCTGAAACACCGCGCGCTCCGATCCGTCCTCAAACGACTTGAACAGCAGGATGCCGCTGAGATGGAAGCGCCTGAACAGGAAGCGCCCGTCGACGGCGCAGCGGTAGAGCTCCCGCTTCAGGTCCGGCTGCGCCAGGAGCTGCCTCGCGCCCGCGGGGACGGCCGGGGCCTGCAGGGGCTCCAGCTTCCGGTAGGGGTTCCGCGCGCAGCCGCAGAGCAGGAGAAGCGCGAGACTAGCGTACTTTGAAGAGCGCATCGCTGAGTGCAGCATTCCGGCGGCTGTTGCGGAAATCCATCGTTGTAAAATCGCCGCCCTGCTCGGTCATCGTAAGCCGGTCCACGTCCAGGGTGCTTTTGGAAAGGTAGACGTCGATCTGGCTGAACATGCCTTTCATGGCGGCGTTTGCAGGGCTCATGCTGAGCAGGTAGCCGGATGCGCCTTCATAGGCGCTCACCCGGAAGTCGGGGTTGCCGAACACCGAGCCCCGCATGCAGTCTATCATGACCCGGTTCACCGACTGCATCACCTTGCTCGTGCGGGTATTGATCCGCGTGCTTTTCTGCTCGTCCTTCACCAGGATCTGCCCCCCGTTCATGACCAGCAGGTAGCTGAAGGGGCTTGTGTACTCGATCCGGACCTTGTCTTCCTTGCGGTAGTAGAAAACTCCTTTCGAAGTGATCTTGTCCGACAGCATGGCCATGTGCTTGGTCTGCACGAAATCGCTCTGCAGGCTCTGCAGGCCGGAGGTGGAGGCCCCCAGGCTTTGCTGGAAAGCCGCGAGATCCTTCACCGCCGAGTATCCTTTGGGCTGGGCCCGCCCGGCAATGGTTGCAAGAAGCAGTAAAACGGAAACAAATAAACTACGCATAGGGTTCCAGGCGGAGAAGCTTATCCAGGCGGACGAAGGTAAATCCCTTTTCCCGGCATCCCTGGATGAGGGCTGTTAAAACGGCAGCCGTTATCTGCATGCTGTCGTGCAGGAGGATGACGTCCCCGCCTTTGACACGGCCCAGGATGCGCCGCACCAGCGCCTGCGGGTCCCGGGCACCGGTATCGAAGCTGCGCAGCGACCAGCCGACCGAGATCATGCCGCTGCGGCGCAGAGCCTTTGCCAGGGAGGGGTTCGTGACGCCGTAGGGAGGCCGGAACAATTTCGGCCTGCGCCCGGTCGCCGCTTCGATGACCGCGTTGGTATCCTGCAGCTCCCGGATCATGGCGGAGGGGCTCTTCCAGTCGAAGTTGAAGCTGTGCGAATAGCTGTGATTTCCGATCAGGTGTCCTTCGGCCTCCCAGCGCCGCAGCATCTCCGGCTCCGCCGCGGCGCGGTGCCCGATGGTGAAGAATGCCGCGGGCACGGCTTCCAGCCGGAGGATGTCCAGTATGTCGGCGGTATATGCGGCCGGACCGTCGTCGAAGCTCAGCGCGATCTCGCGGCTGCCCCGGGGGCCCGAGATGAGCGAGGGGATGAAAAAGCGCCAGGCGATGCGGCCCGCGCCCATGGCCAGCAGGCCCAGGTACGCAAGCGTGAGCGCCGCCGGGAAAAACCAGGATACTGCGCCGCGCCATGCTGCGTACGCCAGCGGAAGCACCAGCAATACATACGCGGCGCGGGCGATGCCGAATGGACGCATGGGGCCGGAGCTTATTTTTTCAGGATGCCGAGCAGCAGCAGCAGCCAGCCGGCGATAAAGCAAAGCCCGCCCACCGGCGTGATGATCCCCACGGGGCCGAGCTGCCCGCCGCCGGCCTTCAGAAAGCTCAGCAGGTACAAGGACCCGCTGAACAGCAGGATCCCTATGGCGAACAATACCGCCGCTATGCGCAGCTGCGGGAAGCCGTAGCTGCGGTGTATGATACCGACGGCCAGCAATGCAAACGCGTGATAGAACTGGTAGGTGACGCCCTTTTCGAAGATCGCCAGCGTGGGCCCGTCCAGGATTTCCTTAAGCTTATGAGCGCCGAAAGCGCCGAGCACTACGGCGAGCCCGGCGAATATCACACCCATTACGAGTGCCGGTTTGTACATGCCTCTAAAATTTCCGCAAAGGTACCGGGCTGCGCATTGCCGAGGGGCAGGATTATATGCGCCTGCTCATAGAAGGGCTTTCGCTTCTGAAGAAGCTCCGCCAGGCTTTCGAGGCTCATATTCTTCAGCAGGGGGCGTACCACGGAGCTTTGCCGCAGCTGCCGCAGCAGGATCTCCGGCCCGGCCTGCAGGTACACGACGCAGCCCGCCCGCCGCATCAGGCGTATGTTCTGCTCGACGGTCGGGGTGCCTCCGCCGCAGGAAATGATCGCCTGCTCGTCCCGGCTGCGGTTGACGGTTGCGAGCAGGACATCCGATTCCAGGGCGCGGAAGCCGCCTTCGCCCATGGCATGGATGATGGCCGGGATCG
>JASLDA010000146.1 GCA_030151745.1 Chitinophagaceae bacterium
TGGGCGGAGAATGCGGAGCAGGCAAACGAGGCCATCCTGGCTATCTGCCGGGAAAAAGGCGCGAAGCAGGTCGTGAAGAGCAAAAGCATGGTGACCGAGGAGATCCACCTGAATGCCTTCCTTGCAGCTAACGATATCGGGAGCGTCGAGACCGACCTGGGCGAATATATCCAACAGCTGGACAACGAGCCGCCCTACCATATCGTCACGCCGGCGATGCACAAGAGCAAGGAAGACGTGGCGCGGGTATTCCACGAGAAGCTCGGCACGGAGCCTAACCTGACGCCTCCCGAGCTGACGATGATCGCGCGCGAAAAGCTGCGCTCCATGTACCTCACGGCGGAGGTCGGCGTCACCGGGGGCAACTTCCTCATCGCGGATACCGGCGCCGTATGCCTGACCGAGAACGAAGGCAACGGCCGGCTTTCGACCGCCTTCCCGAAGACGCATATCGCGATCGTCGGCATCGAGAAGGTCCTGCCCTCGCTCAGCGACCTCGACCTGTTCTGGCCCCTGCTGGCCACATACGGCACGGGGCAGAACGTAACGGCCTACAATACGGTTTTTACGGGGCCGCGGCAGCCGGGGGAAACCGATGGCCCGGACGAGATGTACGTTATCCTGCTCGACAACGGGCGTACGAACCTGTATATGAGGCCGGAGGTGCGGGAGGGGCTTTACTGCATCCGCTGCGGATCCTGCCTGAATGCCTGCCCCGTCTATAAGAATATAGGCGGGCATACGTATGCGGCCACGTACAGCGGGCCTATCGGATCCGTGATCTCGCCGCACCTGGCCTCGCTGCCGGAATACAAACATCTCAGCTATGCGTCCTCGCTTTGCGGCGCCTGTACCCAGGCCTGCCCGGTGAAGATCAATATCCACGAGATGCTGCTCGAGAACCGGAACATCGCCGCGGAGGAAGGGCTGAACGGAAAGGGCGAGAATATCGCCTGGAAGCTCTGGCGCCGGGGCATGCTCAGCAGGACGCTTATGAACAGCGCGGGGCCGGGTATGAAGAACTTCATGCTGAACCGGGTATTCGGAACTACCTGGCTGCACCGGCGCGCGGGCACCGAGTTTGCACCGAAGACCTTCGGACAGCTTTACAGGCAGTATCAGAAAGAGAAGCCCTGAGCCGCCGCTTTATCCATGAACCAGGAAGCCGCCGCGGGAAAGATCCAGGTCACTGTCTGGGCGAAAAGCCACAGCCCGCGCCTGCGATATGTGTTGGACTGGCTGCTGAAAGAGCGGCTGGGCCTGGAGTACAGCTTGACGGGCGACAGCGCCGAGGTGCTGAAGGCCGAAGCGGGCCTGGCTTACGGCTGGCTGGACGGGCCGCCTTCCATTCACGATGCGGGGCTGCTCTGGGAGACCGGCATCCGGGAGCTGAAGCCGGAATTTGCCGACTGGGAGGGGCTCCAAGCCCTGTTCCCCGACGGGGAAAGCGCCTGCGATATACAGTTCGATATGCTCAGCGGGATTTTTTACCTGCTGAGCCGGTACGAGGAATATCTTCCTTTTCCTCCGGATCGTCACGGGCGTTACCCGGCGGCCGCCAGCGTGCTGTTTCCCCTGCTGGAGCGCCCGGTCGTGGATGAATGGGTGGAGTCGCTGCGGCAGTTCCTGGAGCAGGTCTGGCAGGTTCCGATTCCGGCAAGGCCTTTTTCCTACGAAGCCTCGTATGATATCGATATCGCCTGGAAATACCGGAACAAAGGCTGGAAGCGCAATCTGGGCGCGGGCCTGAAAGACCTGCTTCGCGGGAGGTTCGGCCTGCTGCGGGAACGGATGCGGCCCGGCGCCGGCGATCCCTGGGACGCCCATGTATTTCTGTTTGCACAGCATATGATGGACGAGCTGCCTCCCCTGTATTTCGTATTGGCGGCGGCGGAGCCCTCGGCTTTCGACAAGAATATTTCACCGGAGCATCCCCGGATGAGCTCGCTGATCCAGGCCTTTGCGGGCGGCGGGAGGATCGGCATGCACCCCTCCTATTACAGCGACTCGAAGCCGGGGCGCCTGGAAGCGGAGAAGGCCACGCTGGAGCGTCTTTCGGGCCGCAGCATCGTCCGTTCCCGCCAGCATTTCATCAGGCTCCTGTTTCCCGCGACCTATCGTCTCCTGCTGGCGGCCGGCATCACGGACGATTACAGCATGGGTTACAGCACCAGCTTCGGATTCCGGGCCGGCACCGGGATGCCGTTTTCCTGGTACGACCTGGAGCGGGAGCAGGCAAGCACCCTCCGCGTGCATCCTTTCGCCTTTATGGACACTACGGGGCATTACGACCTCGGCCTGGATGCGGAAGAGGCCTTCCTGCGCCTGCGGCGCATGACGGAGCGGCTCATTGCGGCAAACAGCCGGCTGATCACGATCATGCACAACTTCTCCCTGGGCACGGATGCCGAATGGCCGGGCTGGCGCGGGAGCTACGAGGCCTTTCTGAATGATCTGCGCAATGCAGGCCGGTAAGCGCGGAATCCCGCGCGGGATTCCAGGGACGCCGTTTCATGCAGGAGGAAGCCCGGGATGTTAATGTTTGTTTCTCCCGTCTTTTTTGCCATCCCGGAATAGTCAAAACCTTTACCGGTTTTCCGGCTTTTCGAGTTGCCGGCGCAGGGAAGGGGCGTACCTTTGCGCCCGGATGAATCTGTCGGTTCTGTTGGGTGTTTACGGCAATGATTCCCGCCTGAAAGAGCTGGCGGCCGCCCTCTCCTTGCCCCAGCCTTTGCTTCGGGCGCATCTTACCGGATTGCAGGGCTCGGCGCCGGGCTTTATCGGCACAGCCGTCTGGCAGACCTCGGACCTCAATCACGTCTTCGTTCTGACCGATAAGGAAGAGGCCGCCTATTTTCACAATGACCTGGAGCACCTGACCGGCGCGCTGGATATCCATTACTTCCCAGATTCCTTCAAGCGCAGCGGCAATTTCAGCGACCTGAACAGCAGTCATGTCATGCTGCGCACCGAGGCCCTCAGCAAGTTCAACGGCGACCGCGTCCGCAAGAAAGTGCTGGTGACCTATCCCGAGGCGCTCTTCGAGAAGGTGGTGAACCCCAAGGCCCTCTCCAAGAACATGATCCAGATCCGCAGCGGCGAGAACATCAAGCCGGATCTGCTCATGGCGCAGTTCGTGGAGCTGGGCTTCCGCCGCGAGGACTTCGTATACGAGCCGGGGCAATTCGCCATGCGCGGCGGCATCCTGGACGTGTATTCGTTCGGCAATGAGCATCCCTACCGCATCGAGCTGTTCGGGAACGAAGTGGACAGCATCCGGATCTTCAATCCCGAGACGCAGCTTTCGGAACGCAAGCTGCTTTCCGTCAGCATTCTTCCCAACGTAGAGACGAAGTTCAGCACGGGTGAGAAGATCTCCCTGCTGGAATACCTGCCGGCGAACACGGCGTTCTGGTTTAAGGATCTTGACTTTTGCCTGGCCAAGCTTGCGCAGATGGAGCAGGAGCTGCCGGAGCGGATCACGCTTGGAACCATAGACGAGGATCACGAAGAGCACGCCCAGAAGGAGCTTACGCATGCCGACTTCGAGCAGAGCGATGCCTGGGCCGGAAAGCTGCGGCAACGCCACCTGCTGGAATGGGGGAAAGGCTTCGGGACGTTTACGGCGCCGACGGCAAGCATCGCCTTCGACACCGAGATCCAGCCCTCCTTCAACCGCAACTTCGAGCTGCTGACCGCGGACCTGAAGAAGCGCTGCGGGGCGAATTGCACGGCCTACATCTTCGCGGAGCAGGCCAAGCAGCTGGAGCGCCTCCGCACCATCTTCGAGGACACCAATGCGGAGGTCAGCTTCGTGCCTGTGCCGACGGCGATCTCGAAGGGATTTATCGATAACGATCACAAGGTCGTCTGCTATACGGATCACCAGATCTTCCAGCGCTATCACAAGTATGCGGTCAAGCAGGCATACAGCAAGGGCAAGGCGATTACGCTGAAGGCATTGCGGGAGCTGCAGCCCGGCGATTTCGTGACGCATATCGATCACGGCGTCGGGGTGTACAGCGGGCTGCAGAAGATCGAGGTCAACGGCAATATGCAGGAGGCGGTGCGTATCATCTACCGCGACAATGACGTGCTCTACGTCAATATCAACTCCCTGCACAAGATCTCGAAATACACCGGCAAGGAAGGCTCGCCGCCCAAGGTGAACAAGCTCGGGTCGGATGCCTGGGAAAAGCTCAAGAACAAGACCAAGAAGCAGGTCAAGGACATTGCGGCGGACCTCATCCGCCTCTATGCGAAGCGCAAGGCCAGCAAGGGCTTTGCGCATACGCCGGATACATACCTGCAGACGGAGCTGGAAGCCTCGTTCTTCTACGAGGACACCCCGGACCAGGCCAAGGCGACCGCCGATGTGAAGCGCGACATGGAGGCCGAAAGCCCCATGGACCGCCTCGTCTGCGGCGATGTCGGCTTCGGCAAGACGGAAGTGGCTATCCGCGCGGCCTTCAAGACGATCGTCGACGGCAAGCAGGCCGCCATCCTGGTGCCTACCACCATCCTGGCCTACCAGCATTACCAGACCTTCAAAGAGCGCCTGAAAGATTTCCCCTGCACGGTGGATTACGTCAACCGCTTCAAGAGCGCGAAGGAAAAGAAGGAAACCCTGCAAAAGCTGGAACAGGGCAAGATCGATATCATCATCGGCACGCACGGGCTGCTGGGCAAGGATGTCAAGTTCAAGGACCTCGGCGTGCTGATCATAGACGAAGAGCAGAAGTTCGGCGTGGCTGCCAAGGAAAAGCTGCGCGAGCGCAAGGCCTCCGTCGATACACTGACGCTTACCGCGACGCCGATCCCGCGCACGCTCCAGTTCTCGCTCATGAGCGCCCGGGACCTCAGCATCATCAACACGCCGCCGCCCAACCGGCAGCCGGTGCATACGGAGGTGATGGTCTTCGACGAGGAAGCGATCCGCGACGCAATCTATTACGAAACGAACCGCGGCGGCCAGGTGTACTTCGTGCACAACCGCGTGCAGAGCCTCCCGGACATGATGGGCAAGCTCAAGGCGCTCTGCCACGACCTGAGCTTCGTAATGGCGCACGGGCAGATGGAAGGCCATAAGCTCGAGCAGGCGCTGGCCGATTTCATCTCCTACAAGTACGACGTGCTTTGCTGCACGAACATCGTCGAGAGCGGCGTGGACATCTCGAACGCGAACACCATCATCATCAACAACGCGCACAACTACGGGCTTTCCGACCTGCACCAGCTGCGCGGCCGGGTGGGACGTTCCAATAAAAAGGCATTCTGCTACCTCATCGCGCCGCCCTATATCACGCTGCCGGACGACAGCCGCAAACGCCTGCAGACGCTGGAGCAGTTCAGCGAGCTGGGCTCGGGCTTCCAGATTGCCATGCGCGACCTCGACATCCGCGGCGCAGGCAACCTGCTTGGCGGGGAGCAGAGCGGCTTCATCACGGACATGGGCTTCGAGATGTACCAGAAAATACTGGCCGAAGCCATGCGGGAGCTGAAGACTACAGACTTCAAGGATGTCTTTGCCGATGAGCTCGAGCGGCAGAAGGACTTCGTTTCCGACTGTACCATCGATACCGACCTGGAGATCCTGATTCCCGACAGCTATGTCGAGAATATCACGGAGCGCCTTTCCCTGTATACGCAGCTGGATGACCTGGAACGGCCGGAGGATATCCAGGCCTTCAAGGAAATGCTGGTCGACCGTTTCGGCCCGATGCCGCCTCAGGTCGAGGATCTCTTCACCGCACTGCGCTGCCGCCACGTGGCCAAGAACCTGGGCTTCGAAAAGCTGATCCTCAAGAACGGCGCGTTGCGGCTGTATTTCATCGGCAACCCGGATTCGCCTTATTTCGAGAGCGATACTTTCAAGCGTATCATGCAGCATATCCAGACCACCGCTACGCACAAGGCCCGCCTCAAGCAGGTGGGCATGAACTTCATGCTGCTGGCCGACGGGTTCAAGGGAATCGGCGAGGTGCTGTGGTTCCTGGAAGGGATGGGGTGATTAAGATCCTGAGATTTTAGATCTTAGATTGAAGATTTTAGATTGGCGTGGTCTTGTTCTGCTTCCGCAGCTCCCGGTCGCGGGCCGTCTTTGCCTTGTGACAGCCTGCGCAAAGCGGCATCCAGTTGCCCAGCCAGCAGGCGCCCCCGCCGCGATGCACGGGGATAACGTGATCCCATTCGATGGCGGTGCTGGGCCGCTTCCGGCGGGGCTTCTGCTTCATCGGCACATCCCCGCATACCGCGCAGGCCGTGCCGTAATACGCCTTCAGGCAGGCAGTCAGCTCGCGGCGGCGCCCGGCGATCACGGCATATACCCACCAGGCAAATTCCCCGCATTCCAGGCCGGCCCAGCGCCGCTGCCGGCCGCTCAGTTCCCGGCCGCAGCCGCAGTCGCAGATGCCGTCCGCCTTCTTCGGGAAAAGCAGCTCCATGCTGAGATTGGCCTTGGTCTGGATGCGCTTCGTCGCCTGCAGGCCGGCGCCGTTCCGGGCGTACAGCTCGGTGGGATCGTAGCTGATGACGCGCTCGATAATGGGCGCATACTTCCCGCGGATTTTTAAAGGACGGGGCACTAGGGGCAAACGACAGGATTCGGGCTGCAGCAGGAAGAAATCCGACACGGTGCAAAGGTACCGTGCTCCCCGTACCGGGCATGCAATCTGCGCTGCGATTGGCAGCAGGCAACAATCGTCCCCCGAAGCATGCCGAAGATCGCCGGTCATAAATTCAGTCTGGAATCTTAAATCCTATAGGCTTCCCTTTGCTATGGCCTTCGTCGCGAGCATAGCCACGAACGGCAGCTGCCCTGTCGTGATCGGGCTGTCGGCGGGCCCGAGCACGATGCGGTCCTCTAAGCGCTCCCCGTTCCGGAAGACATAGACCGTTGCGCCGCCCAGGCTGACCCAGGCTATCGCAGCAATCCCGCCGTTCAAGTTCCGGATGATATAGTGATACTCGTTCGAGCCGATACCGTTGCTCGGCGGGACGGTAACGAGCTCCCAGGACCCGATCACTGTATTCCCCTGTCCTACCTTGCCGAACTGGTTTGCCGTGACGGGCTTGCTTTTATCCCGCTCTACGGGAGTGAATTCCCCGGTTATCAGCTTTACCATGCTGTCATTCATCCTGGCGAACATTTCCGGATAGTTCGGCTGGGCGTTCCGGGCGAAGTACTCCCGCACGGCCGGCTCGTTCAGCTTGCCTTCCGCCGTCAGCAGGTTGTTCTTGATCACATGCTCGCCTACGTCCCGGAAGGTGTTGAGCGACTCGTTGAAATTGTCCCGGGACGCCGCCAGCCCGAGACTGTTGCAGCGGATGGTATAGTACCAGTGCGTAGGACCGCCGAGCGTATCGCGGAACCACTGCAGCATATAGCCGATGAGCTCCGTGGACTCTGCCGGGTCCATCACGAAATAGTTCTTCCCCACGCCGAGGCCCAGATTCACCTTGCCGATCTTTACCCGCTCGCTTGTCAGCTTGGCGACGGCCGTGCCGTTTGAGCTGAACTCGCCGGATTTTTTGTTGAACTCGAGGTTTTGCGCGCTGGTGGTTCCTGCAAGTGTTAAGAATAGCAGGATATAAAGGGTGGTTTTCATCTTTGAACTTTCTTTGCAGCCAAAATTAACAACAGATGAAAAAGATCGCTATCGTCATGCTGAGCCTGCTCGCCGCACCGGCGATGGCACAGGCGCAGGGTTTCCTGGACAAGGTGAAAAAATTTGCCGGGACCAGCGACACGCTGGGCTACTGGAAGAGCGCAACCTATGTCATTGAAGGACCGGGCTCCATCACCCTGGAGGACGGCAGTAAGCAGGACGGCACCGTCCAGTTCATGGTTACAGGCGACAACGACGATCTCCGGCGCATCTGGTTTACGCCTGCTTCCGAGATGAAGCCCAAAAAGCTGCAGTCCGGCGAGATCAAATATTTCACCGTGAAAGGAACGGACTTCTACGCCATCCGCATGAAGGAAGACGATATGGCCATCGGCAATGCCCGCATCTTCATGGAGCAGATCAACCAGAGCCCGGAGGACAAGTTCCGCATGTACCGCCTCCGCAAGGTGGAAAAGGCGGAAGGCCCGAGCGACAAACCCTGGCAGCTGAAGCGCGGATACTTCGTGATGCTGCCGGATTTCAAGAATGCGCACGAGATCATCGATATGACCTTTACGCCTTTCGCGAAGAAGATGAGCGAATACCTGAAGGATTGCCCCGAACTTTCCAAGAAGATCGCAGACAAGGAAGAAGGATATAAGTACAACATGTTCCGCGGCGCCGGAAACGATGAAGTGTTCATCCGCGTCATGCAGGAATACAATGCCTGCGGTAAATAGCCGCAAATAAATTTCTCGGGGGAAAGCCGACTTCGATACGAAAGCGGCTTTCCTGTTTCCGTATAAAGAAATCGCAGCCGGGTCTGCCGGTTTCCGGAGCTTTGCCCCCGTTCGAGCTCAACTGAATGGCATTGCCCTGAGGGGCCGAACAGCTGCCCGGCAGTAACTTGCAGGTCCAGCATGCCTTACAACAGCTTAGAAGCCTGTCTGCTCGACCTGGAGCGCCACGGCCACCTCGTCCGTATCCGGGAAGAAGTCGATCCGCACCTGGAAATGGCGGCCATCCACCTGCGCACTTACGCTGCCGGCGGCCCGGCCCTGCTCTTTGAGCGGGTGAAAGGTTCCCGCTTCCGGGCGGCCTCCAATATTTTCGGCACGCTCGATCGCAGCCGTTTCATCTTCCGCGACACCCTGAGCGCCGTGCAGAAGCTCATCCGCCTGAAGGACGATCCCCTGGCTGCGCTGAAGCATCCGCTGCAGAACGCCGGGGCCGGGCTCGCCGCGCTCAAGGCCCTGCCCCTGAAGAATCCCGGCAGGCGCCCGGTCATGGCGCAGCAGATTTCCCTGCACGAGATCCCGCAGGTGCATCACTGGCCTATGGACGGCGGGGCGTTCGTCACCCTGCCCCAGGTCTATACGGAAGACCCGGACGCCCCGGGCATCATGAAGGCGAATATGGGCATGTACCGCATCCAGCTCAGCGGCAACGATTATGCCGCCGATAAGGAAGCCGGCCTGCACTATCAGCTGCACCGCGGTATCGGCATCCACCAGGCGAAATGGAACGCGAAGGGACTGCCGATGAAGGTCAGCGTCTTCGCCGGCGGCCCGCCGTCGCATACCCTTTCTGCCGTGATGCCCCTGCCGGAAGGCTTGTCCGAGGCCACGTTCGCCGGCCTGCTGGGGGGACGGCGCTTCCGCTACTGCTACGACGACCTGGGAAACTGCATTTCCACCGACGCGGACTTCGTCATCACCGGCGAGGTCCGGCCGGGCGAGAATGCGCCGGAAGGCCCCTTCGGCGATCACCTCGGGTACTACAGTCTGAAGCACGATTTTCCGCTGATGCGGGTAAGCCGCGTCTATGCCCGGAAGGACGCGATCTGGCCCTTCACCGTGGTGGGCCGGCCCCCCCAGGAGGACACCAGCTTCGGCGCCCTGATCCATGAGATCACCGGCGACGCTATTCCCGCGGAGATCCCCGGTGTCCGCGAGGTCCACGCCGTCGACGCCGCGGGCGTGCACCCGCTGCTGCTGGCCATCGGCAGCGAGCGCTATACGCCTTATGCCCGGTCGAAGCAGCCCGCGGAAATACTGACTATCGCCAACCGGATTCTTGGCACGGGGCAGCTGAGCCTCGCGAAGTTCCTCTTCATAACCGCCGACGATTCGAAGCAACTGCATACGCAGGATATCGCGGCCTATTTACGTTTCGTGCTGGAGCGCATCGACCTGCGCCGCGACGTGCATTTCCATACGCATACCACCATCGATACGCTGGACTACTCCGGCACGGGGCTCAACGCCGGCAGCAAGGTCGTATTCGCGGCATACGGCGAGCCGCTGCGGGAGCTGTCGGCCGAGCTGCCGGGGGCATTCGGATCGCTCGGCAGCTTCGGACCGGCATGCATGATCGGGCCCGGGATGCTCGCCTTGCAGGCCCCGCGTTTCGAAAGCTACTCGCAGCTCGGGGCCGAGCTGGAATCGCTGCAGGCCCGGCTGGGATCGGAGCCGCTCGGGGGACTGCCGCTCATCGTTCTCTGCGACGACGCAGCGTTCACGGCCGCGACGCTGAACAATTTTCTCTGGGTGGCGTTCACACGCAGCAATCCCTCGCATGATATTCACGGCATCGGCGCGTTCACGGAGCACAAGCACTGGGGCTGCAAGGGGCCGCTCATCATCGACGCCCGCATCAAGCCGCATCACGCCCCGCCGCTGGTTCCCGATCCGGACGTGGAACGGCGCATCGACCGGTTCTTCACCAAGGCCGGGCCGCTGGGGAGTTTGCAATAGGCAATAATCAATAGGCAATAAGCAATGGGCAATGGGCAGCGGGAATCTTCAATCTTAAATCTTCAATCAATAATGATGGAACTGAAAGAACGTTTTGAGCAGGCTGTAGCGGCGAGCAAGCAGCTGCCGGCCCGCCCGGACAACAACACGCTGCTGAAGCTTTACAGTCTTTATAAGCAGGCTACGGAGGGCGACGCGCCGGACAGCAGCGACGCGGGCATGTTCGATATCGTAGCCAAAGCAAAGTATAATGCCTGGGACAGCCTGCGCGGCAAATCTTCCGGGACGGCCATGGAGGAATATATCGCCCTTTACGAAAGCCTGCGCGAGGCCTGAGATTACGCCGGCCTACCGCCGGCTATCAGTCTGCGCCCGGGTTATATTGGATCCGGAGCGCGCCCCCGGGCTCGCTTATGAGTGTAAACGTGTCCCGCATTCCCTGCGGGGGCCGGGGTAGCGAGAACATGGGCGTGTGTCCCGCGGTCTCTTCGCCGCTTACCGTCAGGAGCGTGCGGAAGCCGCCCCTGAATACCTGCCTTACGGCGAAGGAGCTGGTCTTGTAAAGAAGATAGCTGTTCCAGAGTGTGTCGCTCCAGTCGCGGCCGGCATAGATATGCATGGCCAGCGCGAGGTTCGGGTAGCGGAGCTCGAATGCTTCGCCGGGAGCGATATAGACGCTGCGTTGCAGACGGGCATCCAGCTGCAGCAGGAAAATGGCCTGAGCCACGCTGTTGTTGCGCAGCAGCACCGATGAGCTGTCGGCAGGGGCGCTCGGCTGCATCGCGAGGGTGTCGTCGTGATGCTGTATGACAGCAAGCAGGTCCGCGAACGGGTCCCGGCCTGTTCGCGACGGCTTGTGCAGCAGGAGCGGCTTTTCCAGCGCGGTATCCGCCGGAGTGAACGCTTCCGGTGCATTCAGCGCGCGGATCAGGCTGCTGAAGCTCTCTTCCTCCGGCCTGCGATCCGTCATGCTCCGGACGGGCAGCCGGTGGATCTCGCTCCGGGTATCGTCGCTTTTATCGAAGCAGCCCGCGCCGGCCGTCAGCAGGCGGACCAGGAATACCAGGGTCACGAGCAGGGGTATGAGCTTTACGCGCCGCTTCCCGGTATCGGGGTCGACGCGTACCAGCCCCGAGCTGTCCTTGTTCCGGATGATCCGCAGGTTCGAAGGCACCAGGCGCTCCAGCTCCTCATCGTTGACGCGGATGGTCGCGGCCCGCTCGATCGCGGCCAGCGCATGCTTTTTCGCCTGCTGCCGGTCATAGAGTACGCACAGGTTGTTAAGCAACTCGGTCAGCACGTAGCGCAGATCGTCGAATCTGTCCGGCAGGCGGTTCAGGACATGGATCTGCTGGTCGCTGCACCAGTCGCGGATCTCTGTAGCGACGACCTGCTGCTTCTGCTCCGCGCGGTAGCGGATGCCCAGCAGCTCGTTTTTCTTCTCGGTGAAGAAGCGTGTCGTGTACCGGTATGCCGCTTCCTGATGGGCGGGAAGCAGCCAGGATTCGGTCCGGAGCTCGTACAGCAGCGCCTCTCCTTTATCCTGGCCCTGCAGGCAGCGCTGCAGGTATCGGTCCAGGGCTTCCGCGTAATGGGGAGAGACGAAGCGCAGCAGGGCGTTGCCGGTTTCCCCGGAAGGATAAAGCCAGTCGCCCGTATCGCCCGGGATGCCGGTTTCCAGGAAGCGCAGGAAACGGCCGTGCCGCCAGATCTGCAGGTGGATGTCCAGCAGCTCGGGGGCCTGCAGCTCGTCGAAGAGCGCCGTCAGGTCCTGGCGCTGCAGCTCGCGGCCCCGGATATGGATGGCAGCCGTCCCGGCCAGCTCGAACTCGGCCAGCAGCTTGCGTTTTTCCAGTCCCAGACGGCGCTTCAGGGCGGACGCATCGTCGCCGGCCTTGAATATTTCCGGATCGATGAGGTGAAACGGCGAGTGATACATGGCTAAGGGCAGCGTTGCAGGCGGTATGAACGGAGTTTTTCAGCGGTCCGCTCAGACTTCCGATGCCAATTCCAGCGGCACCTGGCATTCCAGGAGATCCTCGAAGCGCTCCCGGCGGCGGATGAGCCTTGCCGAGCCCTTCTCGACCAGCACCTCGGCCGGGCGCAGGCGGGAATTGAAGCGGGAGCTCATCTCGAAGCCGTAGGCGCCCGCATTATGGAAAGCGAGCAGATCGCCCTCGCGGATCTCCGGAATCACCCGGTCCCAGGCGAAGGTGTCCGTTTCGCAGATATTGCCCACGACGGTGTAGATACGCTCGGCGCCCTCGGGGTTCGAGATATTGGTGATATGATGGTATGCATCGTAGAACATCGGCCGGATCAGGTGATTGAAGCCGCTGTCGACGCCGGCGAAAACCGTTGCCGTCGTCTGCTTCACCACATTGACGTTCACGATGAATGTACCGGCGTCGCTCACGAGGTACTTGCCCGGCTCGAACCAGACCTCCAGCGGCCGGCCGGATTCCTGGCTGAACTCGCGGAAGGCCGCCGCCACTTCTTCGCCCAGCCGGTCTACGTCCGTGCTGCCGTCGCCCTCGCGGTACGGCACCTTGAAGCCGCTGCCGAGGTCTACGAACTCCAGCTGCGGGAAATGCCGAGCCACGCCCAGCAGGATATCCAGCCCCTGGATGAACACGCCTACATCCTTGATCTCGCTGCCCGTATGCATGTGCAGGCCCTGGACATGAAGCCCGGTCTTCTTGACCACGCGCTCGATATGCCGCAGCTGGTGGATGGAAATACCAAATTTCGAATCGATATGGCCGGTCGAGATCTTATAGTTGCCTCCGGCCTCGATATGCGGATTGATCCGGATGCAGACCGGATATTCTCCGCCGAACCGGTTGCCGAACTGCTCCAGGATGGATATGTTGTCGATATTGATATGCACGCCCAGCTCCTTCGCTTCCAGGATCTCGGAGAAGGCCACGCAGTTCGGGGTGAACAGGATCTGGTCGGCGGTGAAGCCTGCGTAGAGCCCGAGCTTCACTTCGTTGATGCTGACGCAATCGAGGCCCGCTCCCAGCTTCCGCAGGTGCTGCAGCACATGGACATTGCTCAGGGCCTTGCAGGCGTAGAAGAAACGGGTGGGGTGTTTCCCGAATGCGGCCTGGAGTTTATTCCACTGACGGGAGATCACGTCGGCGTCGTAGACATAGAGTGGAGTGCCGTAGTCGGCGGCCAGCTTGCGGAGCAGATCGTAGTTCATAACAAATCAGCTTGCAAAAGTACGGGGCGGCTTTTTGCCGCGGCTATTGCCCGCATTGTCCGACCTTCATATGCCGTAATGAAACTCATAATAGTCGTAGCCGTGGCCGAGGACGGCGCAATCGGAAAGGGCGGAGCCCTGCCCTGGAAGCTCTCTGCAGACCTGCAGCATTTCAGGCGGGTGACGATGGGCAAGCCCGTCATCATGGGGCGCAGGACCTGGGAGGAGCTCCGGGGCCAGCCGCTGAAGGGGCGCTACAATATAATCCTGAGCAGGACCCTCCCGGAGGTGCCGGCCGGAGTGCATCTTTCAGACAACCTGGCCGCCGCCGTCCTGGCTGCCGAAACCGAGGGCTTCGCGGAGGCCGCGGTGATCGGCGGCTCCTCGCTGTTCGCGGAAGCCCTTCCCCGCGCGTCCGTGCTTTACCTGACCCGCGTGCACACCAGGGTCCCGGACGCGGATACGTTCTTCCCGCCTGTCGACATGTCGCAATGGACGCTTGCCTGGGAGGAAGGGCACGAAGCGGATGCGAAGAACGAGCATGCTTACACCTTTCAGCGTTGGGAGCGGCTCTGATGAACGGGTACAGGCTCCGCGAATGGCTGCGATACCGCTGGGAATCCCTGGGCCGGCACGGCATGCATTCGCCTTTCGTTTACCGCCTGGTCGACGAGGCCCTGAAGCCGCCCCTGCGCCGGATTCCCCTGCTGCGCTACCGCAATGCCGCCGGGCGCGCGCTGGAGCTGGCCGAGCACGACCGGGGGCTGCTGCGCCGGATCATCCATCATACGCAGGTCCGCGAAATCCAGCTGGCCGACGCGGCCGGCAACCTGACGGAAAATAATCTGTACCTGCGGGATCACGGTGCCGCCGGAAACCCCGATCCGGGATTGATACGGTTCCGCCGCCTGTTCCTGCTGCAGACCGGCGAAGGGCCGCTGGAGCCGGCAGGCTGGCCGCGGATACTTACGGGGATTCACGAGGAGCTGCAGGACGACGATCTCGTAGCCGTACCCGGAATCTTCGTCTCACGGGCGCATCAGGCAAGCTGGGAGACGCTTTGCCGCGAATTGCCGCAGCGCCTGAGCATCGACTTCTTCCGCCTGGGGCTGCTGCTTTTCCGCGAGGAATTCCAGGTGCCGCAACGGTTCCGGGTGAAGTTCCCATTATAAGACGAAGGCCAGGGTTCAGCGGCGGCTAAAAGAGTTCCGGCTCTGTTTCTATGCCCATATTGAACCCCTTCCGGTGATAGGGCGTCAGGCCATGGGTGCGTATGCCTTCCCGGTGCTGCCGGGTCCCGTAGCCTTTGTTCACATCCCAGCCGTAATGAGGGAACTCGGTATGCAGGGATTGCATGTACGCGTCCCGGTGCGTCTTGGCAAGGATGCTGGCCGCCGCTATGGATGCGTATATCCCGTCTCCGCCGATCACGCATTGATAGGGCACATCCCGGTAGGGCCTGAACTTATTGCCGTCGATCAGCAGGGCTTCCGGGCGCTGCCCGAGCTTGTCCAGGGCCAGGTGCATAGCGTGGACCGAGGCCCAGAGGATGTTCATCTGCTCGATGCCTTCATGATCCACCATGGCCACGGCCCAGGCCAGCGCTTTCTTCTCGATGCTGATGCGCAGCTTCTCGCGGGTGGCGGCGGGCAGCTGCTTGCTGTCGTTAAGCTCCGGGAATCGCGCGCGTTCCGGCAGGATGACGGCCGCCGCGAATACCGGCCCGGCCAGGCAGCCCCGTCCGGCTTCGTCGCACCCGGCCTCCAGCCGGTTTTTCTCGAGGAAATACTTCAGTCCCATCTGCGTCAGCCCTTGGGGGCATTGGAAAAATCAGGTAGATCAAAAATACAGCGGGCCCGCAGACCGGCCGCCGAGAAATACTGCCCCAGGAGCTTCGCGATGCCTTCTTCCGTCTGCCGCAGGTAAATGGCGTTATGCTCCAGCTGCCGGCGCCCGTCGGCGTACAGCTGCTGCTGGTAGCTCATGTACAGATCGGCCTTGGACGCGTAAAGTATGCCCTCCCGGCTGCTGGATTCCAGCCGGTCCAGGCGGAGCTCGTAGGAAAGCAGCTTCGGAGCCGGCAGGTGAACGAGCACCAGGGAGTCCTTCCGCTCGATGCGCATATTGCTGTCGCGGAGGTCCACGCCGTATTTGGCGACGTACGGCACGGACAGGCTCACGCTCTTTTCGGCGAAGAAGCGTTTGACCGCGTCGCTGAACGAGCCGTCGTTGGCCAGGTTCGTGGCCTTGAACGTGCTGACCCCGTCCACCTCGACGGAGGCCAGCTCCGCGATTTCGCGAACGAAGGAGTAATTCTCGATCAGCTCGCTGCGCACGTCGTTCCGGCCGATCCGCCTGCCGAGCTCATACCCTCCGTACACCAGGGCAAGCAGGATGAGCAGCGTGATGAGCAGGCGCAGGATTTTGGACATGAACGGGCGGATCTTTTTTTAAGGGGCGAAAGGCGATTTACGGAGCATGTAAGCTATATAATCTCCTCTTTCCGGAATGCTAAAACCGTCCCCGGGACCGGGCTTCCGCAGTCTTCGCAAGGAAGCTGGTATAGGCATTGCGCTGCTGCCCGCAGCCCCGGGACCGCGGCATATGAAACAAATCATGCGGTATCGGCCGCGGGGGCCGTACCTTTGCAGGCTGCTAAGGCCCTGTGCGGCCGCAGTTCAGTTATGGCAAAATCAGCTCGGCCGGGAGGCAAAGGAAAGGAAACGCATTATAATCGTCCGGCGAAAGGCGCGGCACCCGCGCGCGGCGGACGTCCGCGTAAGGACGCAGAAGAACGGCCGTCGTATCGGAAAGACGATCGCAAGGAGGGAGCGGACGGCAGGGGCTTTGCGCCGAAGCGCCGTACCGACGACCGGTTTACGGATAAGAGAGCATCCGGCTACCAGCGGGATGAAAGCCGCCCGCAGCGCGGATCCAGGCCTGAGGACGGCGAGCGTCCGCAGCGCCGGAACCCGGCCTCCGGAAGAGGCGAAGAATACCCGAAGGCGAAACGTTTCGACCGGGACGATCGCGGGCAATCCGGCGAGCGCGGCCGCTACGAGCGCAAGGACCGCGGCCATGCAGGGGAAGGGCGGAGCTTTTCCCCGAAGCGCGGCACGGACGGGCGTTTCGAGCGTAACGACCGCAGCCCGGACGAGCGCCCCTTCAGGCCCTCGCAGCGCGGCGACCGTAACAATGCCCCGCGCACGGACCGGGGCGAGCGTAACTACGGGGATAAGGGAGCCTTCCCGAAGCGCCGCCAGGATGGGGAAGACCGCTACCCGGAGAAGCCCCGTTTCCGCAGCGACCGCGGCGAAGGCGGTCCGCACAAGCGGGATGATGAGCGCCGGGGCCGTGAAGACTCCGGGCGCAAATCGTATGGCAAGCGCGACGCCGGTGCCGCGAAACCCCGGGGCCGCAAGCCGGTTTTCAACGATGACGAATTCCGGGCGGCCAGCAACCCGGCCAAGCCCGGGAAATGGGATTCGGAAGCCAAGAACGGCCCGATGACCCTTAATAAATACCTGGCGCACAGCGGCATCAGCAGCCGCCGGGATGCCGCCGACATCATCAAGGAAGGTAAGGTCGAGGTCAACGGCAAGGTGCTGACGGAGCCCGGCTACCGCGTCCAGCCCGGCGATACGGTCATGCTGGACGGAAAGGAGCTCAAGCCGCAGCGGCATCACGTCTATGTACTGCTGAACAAGCCCAAGGACTTCATCACGACTACCGAAGACGACCGCGGCCGCCGTACGGTCATGGAGCTGGTGGGCGGTGCCACCGAGGACCGGCTTTATCCGATCGGCCGTCTCGACCGTAATACGACCGGCGTCCTGCTGCTGACCAACGACGGAGACCTGGCGCAGAAGCTCTCGCATCCCAAGTACGAGTGCAAGAAAATATATCAGGTATCCCTGGACAAGGATCTTACCAAGCGGGATTTCGAGAAGATCATCGAAGGCGTGACGCTGGAGGACGGCGTTGCGATCGTCGACCGCCTCGCATTCCTGGATAAGAAGAGCGAGATCGGGCTGGAAATCCATTCCGGCCGGAACCGCATCGTCCGCCGCATCTTCGAATCCCTGGGCTACGACGTCGTGAAGCTGGACCGGGTCATGTACGCGGGCCTTACCAAGAAGAACGTAAGCCGCGGCAAATGGCGCTTGCTGACGGAGCGCGAAGTCATTCAGCTGAAGCATTTCCGCTCCTGATGACCCGGTTTCTCACTGCCGACCGGATTCACGACGGTGAGCGCTTTCTTCCGGCAGGCACGGTGCTGGAGCTGGAGGAGAACGGGTGTATCCGGGCACTGCATCCGCCGGGAGCGGTTTCGGGCGCGGAACACCTGGAGGGCATCCTGTGTCCGGGCTTTGTGAATGCGCATTGCCATCTGGAGCTCTCGCATATGTGCGGCCGTATCCCCGAAGGCACGGGGCTGATCCCTTTCCTGCAGGAAGTAATGCGCGGTAGGGGAGCTGTGGCAGAAGAAGAGAAGTCGGAGGCCCGGGCTGCGGCCTATCAGAGCATGCTGGACGCCGGGATCGTCGCGGTCGGCGATATCGCAAATACGACCGACACGCTGGATCTCCGGGGCCGGGATGGGCTGCATATGCACAGCTTCGTGGAATGCATGGGCTTCGTGGAGGCCACCGCGCAGGCGCGCCTGGATGCGTCCATGCAGGTGTACCGGGCATTCAGCGCGCAGCCCCGGGCCGATAAAGCCCTTTCGGAATCGATCGTGCCGCATGCGCCGTATTCCGTATCGGGCGCCCTGTTCCGGCTGATCAACGCCGTCCTTCCCGGGAGCCTGATTTCCATCCATAACCAGGAAGCCCCGGATGAAGACGCCTATTATCGGGATAAGTCGGGCAGGGTCCGCGAGCTGCTGGGCGGGCTGGGGATCGACGATGCCTATTTTACGCCGCCCGGCTGCAGCAGTCTGCGCGCATATCTGCCTTTCTTCGACAGCTCGCATCCCATGCTGCTGGTGCACAATACCTGCACGGCCGCGGACGACGTCCGCTTCGCCCGGCTGCGTGATCCCGAGCCGTATTGGTGCCTGTGTCCCGGAGCGAACCTGTATATCGAAGGCCGCATCCCGGACCTGGATATGCTGATTTCACTGACGGACAGGATCTGTATAGGTACGGACAGTCTGGCGTCGAACCATCGTCTTTCCGTTCTGCACGAGCTGCGCCTGATCGATGCCCGCCATCCCGGCATCGGCGCGGAGCGTTTGCTGCGCTGGGCCTGCTCCGGCGGGGCCGGGGCCTTGGGGCTCCGTTCCGTATGCGGAGGTTTTACACCCGGTCTGCGTCCCGGTATATTGCAGCTGCCGGGCGGGCTTGAAGCCCATTCCCTGCGCCGGATCGCCTGAGGTAGCCCGAATCCTTTATCCCTTTTTATCCGGAACGCCGCGCTGCGCGATTGCCGTTGGGTTCTTCCATAGCCGAAGAGCTCCAATTCTGGCATCGCGCTTGATTCCGTTACCCCTCACGTAAGCAAAAGTGCGGTGCCGCCGGGCGCCGTGGCCTTGCCATGCGCGCTATCTCAGAATTGAACCGGGAAAACCTTGGATTGCCTATCGAAAGGCGAAATAATTGCTTGTAAAAATTCAAACCAGAGAATTTTCGATAATTCGACCGCGCCGGGCCTCTGGCAGCCGGTAAAAGCGGGCTTTTCACTGGTTTCCCGGCCTTGAGGATGACGTGTTTTAATTATAATTCGAAAACATCCATCAAATAATTAACCGGAATTGCATGCAAGTGGA
>JASLDA010000147.1 GCA_030151745.1 Chitinophagaceae bacterium
AGCGGGCTGCTGGTATCCCTGCCGAGCTCGCTGATCAGCACGGCCGGCCGCTACAACATCGGCTTCCTGGCAGACTCCGCGTTTGACGAGGTGCAGCTGAACCTGAACCAGACGCTCGTATCGGCAAGCCTGGGGACGACCTACGTCTACAGCGCTCTCATAGAGCGGTTCTGCCCCGGGACGCTGCTCTGCAATACCACCAACTGGCTGAATGCACCGGCGCAATCCGTGCTGGTAGACCAGGCCCAGACGGGCATTACCGGCCTGGCCTGCGCGCTTTGCGCCATCAACGACCCGAACAATGCCATAACCCCCAGCACGACCGATTATGCGCAGCTGATCACTATGGCCGGCGTTGCGGCGAGCACCTCGCTGGCCGTCAGAGATGCCGCAAATACCTTCCCCGCAGGCAGCATCGCAGGATTCGCAGTCGGAGACCCGAACAATATCCTGCAGCTCAACCTGCTCCGCACGATTACCGTCAGCACCTACAGGAAAGGTGTGCAGCAGGAATCCGCCAACGCCGGCCAGCTGCTGAACCTGTCGCTGCTCATCCTGCAGCTGAACCCCTCACCCGGCTATTATAACCTCGGCCTGCGGACCCGCCTGCCTTTCGACGAAGTGAAAATCAGCATCACCCCCGTAGCCGGAGTCGCGCCCGTCCTCAACGTGTACGGCGCTTTCGTGGATACTCGGCTGGTCGATACGATCAGCGCCGGCATCGCCTGCCCCAAAGCTCCGGTCGCAGACCCGGACTATACCGGGACGCCGAAGAACGTCATCGTCAATGGCCGCCTGCAGACCAACGATCATGATCCCGCCGGGCTCGCGCTGACGTACGCTACCACGGCTGTCGTAAGTCCCCTCCACGGCTCCGTCACCATCACCGCCAACGGCAGCTTCAGCTATACGCCTGCGGCCGGCTATGCAGGTCCGGACAGCTTCTCCTATTCCGTCTGCAATACCGAAAACGTCTGCAATACAGGATGGGCCTATATCTCCGTGCTGGAGAGCCGTGTTGCCAACGGTCCCAATACAGCCCATGTCGTGGAGCCGGACCGCAGCGAGACAATCATGAACGTGCCGGTGGCAGGCAATGCCGCGGCCAACGATATCGACGTGGAGCAACGGCCGCTGATCTATTCCGTCACCACCCAGCCGCTGCACGGCACGCTGAACATGACCACGGCGGGGCTGTATATCTATACCCCGGAAAGCAGCTACATCGGTATGGACTCGGCCTATATCACCGTATGCGATACCGCTACTCCCCAGATCTGCCGCTCGGCGGTGCTTCGTATCGTGATCTACCCGCTGACTCCCGCCGCTACCAATAATGCGCCTTTCGCGGCTGACGATGTGGTGGAGACCCGGCGCGGGTTGCCGGCCGTGGGTAATGTCCTGGCCAACGACAGCGATCCGGACAGCGACCCGATCACGGCTGCGCCCATCGGCAGCGTACCGGGCACGACGGGCGTCTTCACGATGGGATCGAATGGATCCTGGTCCTTCAGCCCGGCCACGACTTTTACCGGCACCCTCTCGGTCCCGTACGCCATTTCCGATAGTAAGGGCGGCCGCGATACGGCGACGCTCAGCGTAGCCGTCGTACCCTACATCGGGCCGGACTACACGCCGACGATCAACATCGGGGGGCTGAACTTCACTACGGCCGGCCAGGTCCGCGATTTCCGCGTCGACCTGAGCGAGCTGCAGAACAGCGTCAACGAAGGGCAGCTGGTGCTGCGCATCGTGAAGCCCTCGGCCTTCGACATCATCTACAGCGATACGATCACCGTAGTAACGATAACAGGGGCGAGCACGCCGGTTACGAATGTCAACTGGGCATTCAGCGAGAACAGCTCCTTCGTTACCTGCACCCTGAAGCCGAACATCGCGCTCGGAGCGAGCTCGATCCAATCCCTGGGTTTCCGGGCAAGGCGTAAACCGGGCATCCCGGCAAACACGTCGCAGAATGTCACAGCCAGCGTCGGAAATACCACCGGAGGCGACGGCAACAGCAGCAACAACCAGTACTCCACGACATTGACAGCACAGTAACCGTTCACCACATTCACAACGACCATGAAAGTCAAGAAATCAATCATAGCCCTGCTGCCGGCTCTTTTCTCCGCCGTCGCGGCACTGGCGCAAAACGCCGACCCCTCTATCAATATCCTCATGGACCCCGCCATCGTACAGGTGAACCATGACGGCATGCTGCGCGTGGACGCAACGAATACCGCCGGAGACCCGATCGTAATGAGCTCGCTGGAGATCACCGTTTCCGCGGGAAACAACTCGGAGATCACGGGCCTTGCGGCCGGCAGCTCCTCCTCCTGGACCATAACCGCCCAGGGAACGGGAAGCGGCAACACCGTGAAGCTGCAGAATACAGGCGGCGGCCTCGGCGGCTATTCGACCGACAATATCCTGCTCACCGTGATGGCCAATACGGTCGGACCAGCGTCCACCATTACCGGAAACATCGTGTACATAGCGGCGGTAAACTCGATCACGGGCCAGCCCAATGCGACCCAGGGCAATACCCAGACAGGGAACGATAATTCCACGACCAGCCTTACGGTGTCGCAGGGAAACCCGCTCCCGATCGACTTGTCCTCGTTTACCGGCGTCATGAACAATTGCCTGGCCAGCCTGAGCTGGGTCGTGAACGCGACCAAGTCTTATGCCAGCTTCACCCTGGAGCAGAGCACCGACGGCCGCAGCTTCGATCCAGCGGCCGTTATCGATGCCGTCGCCGGAAAGCAAGCCTACAGCTATGGCCTGCAGCAGCAGGCCGCGCGGAGCTTCTACCGCCTGAAGCTGACCGACCGCAGCGGCGGTGCCAGCTACAGCAGCACGCTTTCCCTGGCTGCTGACTGCATGCATGGCGAGCCGGACCTCAGCCCGAACCCGACGCGGGGCAGCATCCGCCTGAGCGGACTGATCAGCGGCGGGGGCGTAAGGGTATATGATCAGCTCGGCGTCGTGGTGCTTCAAAGATCGAATGCGCCGGATCTGATCGACCTGAGCGCGCTTCCCACCGGCGTGTACCGCGTCAGCTGGGATACAGAAACAGGTGTCGTCACGCATAGTGTCACCAGGCTGTAACATCGCTGTTGCAGCACGTATCGAAGGGCATCGCGAAAGCGATGCCTTTTTTATGAAGCCGGTTCCGGCGTGATGCCACTTGTATCACGGAAAGCCGCTGCATTGTCCGCTCAAGTCAGTTCCCCGCGTCCAGTTGCCCCGGCTGCCGCGATGCTCTCAGAGAAAATTAAACGGACAGAATACAGGTATTCGTCGCCCTGTTATCCCTTGCGGGGTGCAAGGTATTTCCCGATCAGCGGGAAGCTTCCCAGCTCCTTGCCTTCCGCTTTCAGCACCAGTCCGGCAAAGGTCCCCATGAAGAGCAGGCCGGTCGTCAGGCGGATAGCGATCCCGCTTACGTGCATTCCTGCGGTAAGCGCCGTCACGCAGTGCTGCAGCAGGAATAATCCCGTCATGACGCCGAGGTAGCTCAGCAGCTTGCGCATGGGGTACGGCACGGGGAAATACTTCTGGCCTGCCGCGTAGGAAATGATCATCATGATCACATAGCAGGCGCATGTCGCCCAGGCACAGGCCCACATGCCGTACACCGGGATGAACGCATAATTGAGCGCCAGGGTCAGTGCGGCGCCGATCAGGGTTATGAACATGCCCCAGCCAAGCTTGTCGCTGATCTTGTACCAGACGGAGAGGTTGTAGTAGATGCCCAGGGCCATATTTGCATAGAGCAGGATGGGCACCACTCCCAGCCCCCGATGGTACTGCGGCGCGATCATGTACTTCCAGATATCCAGGAACAAGGTGGTGAACAGGAAGGCGAAGCAGAGCGTAATCACGAACCATTTCATCACCTTGGCATAGGTCTTCGGCGCGTTTTTATCTACGCTTTGGGCGAAGAAGAAGGGCTCGGCCGCCATGCGGAAAGCCTGGATGAAAAGCTGGATGAAGATGGAGATCCGGTAGTTCGCGGCGTAGATGGCCACCTCGATCTTTACCTGGCGCGGAGAGCCGGGCAGCAGCCGGCTCAGCATGATCCGGTCGAAGGTTTCGTTGACCATGCCGCCGAGG
>JASLDA010000148.1 GCA_030151745.1 Chitinophagaceae bacterium
AGATAGTTACCGAATCCCGGGAAGGTATGGGTGGCATTTGGCGTCGCGACGGTCGGACTGCCGTCGCCGAAATCCCAGAGATGGCTGGTGGCGCCGACGCTCAGATCCTTGAAGAATGCCGTTTTGCTGGGAGCGCAATAAAGCGAATCCGTCCACTGCGCATTTCCCGGCAACAGATAAACGGCGTTCGGCACTATGAGGGTATCGAAACAGCCGTTGAAATTGCTGATCAGCGTCACCGTCTTCGAGCCGGTCCCCGTATACCGGTGAAAACCGTTGTAGCCGTTGCTGTTCGTATCCTGCTCGCCGTAATCCCAGCTATATGTGAGCGTCGTGAGCCCCGTGGTGTTCCTGAAAGTGATGGGCTCCGAGACGCAGGCGGTATCTTTTGAAGCGATGAAGCTTGGCGGGATGGTGTCGCCGGTTGCGAGGTAGAACGGCTTGGTAAGCGTACAGCCGTTGGAGGTCACGACCGTAAGTATCGCGATATGCCCGCCTGTAGTTGTAAAGGTATGTTTGGGGTTCGCCGTGTTGTAGGTATAGGTATTGTCGATGACCCAGGTCCAGCTGACTACCGGGAAGGGATAGGGGCAGCCCGGCTTGATCGGCACCATGCCCGGGACACAGGGCAGGCTGGTGCCGGGAAAGGCGCCGAGCGTGATCGTGAACGGAATACAGCCGGACGGCTCCCGGTCGAAATCCTGCTCCAGCGTCAGATCCCGGACATTGATCGTATCCATTACGAAGGTATCCCGGCACCCTTGCGGACTGACGCCGATGACGATTGCCGTATCGAAGGTATTTGCCGTGTACGGGCGGCTGATGGTATCCCCGCTGCCGCTCAGCCCGCCGTTGGCCCAGCCCCAGGTATAGGTGGTGCCGGGGATCGTGCTGGAAGCGCTGAACTTCATCGACGAGGGGGGCGGACAGGGCAGGTCATGGGTCGCTGTGATGACCGGCTTGGGATAAATGATGATCTGCTTGGTTATCGTATCCGAGCAGGATCCGACCACGGTCACCATGCGCACCTTATAGGTTCCGGGCATGGTGTAAACGTGGTAGGCGCTGTCCCCGTAAAACGGCGAAGAGCCATCCCCGAAGGTCCATTCCGTCTGCCCGCTGTTGGCCGTGGTATTTACGAAGCTGACCGAGGAGGAATCGCAGCCGCTCTGAGGTGCGCGGAAAGATGCGGTATTAGGCAGCGTTTCGATATACGATTGCTTCACCAGGGTGTCGATACAGCCTCTGGAATCCGTGGTGTAGAGCGTCACGGTGTACAGTCCGCTGGTGGCATAAGTATGCGTGGGCGTGCTGCCGGTTCCCGACCCACCGTCGCCGAAATCCCATTTATAGGAGAAAGGACCGTTGCCTCCGGAAGAAGCGTTGAACTGGGCCTGGGCCGGGATGGTGCAGATCAGGGTGCGCGAGGCCGAGAAGCTGGCCGTGGGCTTGGGATAAACGGTTATTATATTGGTTTGGACCGTAGTCTGCGTACAGCCCATGCCGTTCGTAACTGTCAGCGAAACGCTGTAGATGGCACCTGCCACGTACACATGGGTGGGATTGGCGGTCGTATCGGCGCTGCCGTCCCCGAAATCCCAGTAATAACGGACCCGCCCTGCAGCGTTCGGGGTCACGCTCGAATTGAACTTGACGGCCAGGGGCGCGCAGCCGGCGACGTTTGTAAAGGTAAATGTGACCGCCGGCGGGGGATAGACGGTTACGGTCTTCGTGACGGTCTGAGTTCCGCTGCTCCCCGATGCCTGCATCGTTACCGTATAAGTGCCGGGCGCGGTATAGCTGACCGACGGGTTCTTCTGGGTCGAGCTCACGCTGTTCCCGAAATTCCAAAAGAAGGATGTGTACGCGCTGCTGGATGTGTTGGTGAACTGCACAACCAGGGGCGAGCAGCCCCCGGTCGAAGGGCTCATTGTAAACCCGGGCTGAGCTGACGCCGCCGCCCCCCATATTAACGCGCAAACACTAAATGCAAGTAATCGTAATATTCTAAGCATAGGAGGCGGGGGTTAAACTGAAATAGGGACCGGCAAGGGATGTCTAATTTAGAAATATTTCCAAATACCTGTTAATGATGTACGTACATAGAAAAGCTACAGCCCTGTTGGCCGCTCTTTTTCTTTAGACAGCTGAAAAATCAAAAACGTCAGGAATTCTTAACGTTTTTTTTCAGAAATGTCTCCAGGGAGCCGTCCGCTCCCGCCGGAGGCGGGCCGGGACGGCCGGAGAACGCATCGGTTATTGCAGCGATACCCGCCGTATGGTCCGGGAGCCATCTGCATCGCGAAGCTCCAGCAGGTAAAATCCGCGTGGCAGATCGGCGACATCCAGCACAATACGCTGGCGGCCTCCGGCTTCCTCCCGGCGAATGCGGCGGCCATTCATATCGATAAGGCTGATCTGGCTCGAGGGACCGAATCCTTCGACGATCAGTGTCGTGCGGGCGGGGACCGGGTAGGTGCGGAGCTCCTCTGCTACTTCCGGCTCTATGCCTACGCCAGGATTGGCGGGGATCGGGCGCAGCATCCGCGTCTTCGCGATGAACGGTGAATATTTCCGGAGCGAGGTCAGCGTCCGCATCGTGTCCATGGCGATGGCCGCAGCCGTGCTGTAAGCATAGCCGCTGATCCAGATCGCAGTGCCCTCGGTAGCGATATGCTGGTTCATCACCACATCGGTATACACGTCCCGTACCCAGCGGGTCCGGCTGTCGTACCCGATCGAAACCAGGGCCGACGCGTTCACCGCCTGGAAATTGCTGGCCAGGGTATCCTGCCAGTCGATAAAGCCCGCGCCGCGTGCAAAGAGCACCAGCGAGGTATCCGGCGTAACGACCGCATGGTAGGGCTCACCCGGAATAACGATACCTCCGCCGTTCCCGACGGGCAGCTGCCTCAGCCAGGCAGGATTACCGGACGTATCCATCCTGGCCACGATATAATCGGAGCTCACCGTCGTCGGCTGCAGCGGCAGCCCGCCCAGGACGAAGGTGTCGGTGAGATTCCCGCTGTAATACAGTACACGATTGTTGAACAGCGTCAGCTTGCGGGGATAGCAGTACGAGTCGTGAAGCCAGTGATGCCAGATATGCGTGCCATCCGGGCGGTATTTTACAATATAAGAATAGGGATCGGCGGTAGCAGGCTCCGAGGCTCCATTGAAATCGATGCCGCCGGTCGCGCAGGAGCCGGCCAGGTAAATGGCTCCGGAAGCGTCTACCTGGATAGAGGTGCTGGTGCTGGTCCCGCTTTGCCGGAACAGCGTCGTGCTGGCCCCGTTCGCTGTATTGATGGACCGGATCATGGTTGCGTCCCCGCTGTCGGCAGCGATCAGGATGCGGTTATTGTCGACCACGAAGGTCCGGGCGCTGACATTTGAGAAAGGTCCCACGATCGTTATCCAGCTGGGGAAGAGCGTCCCGGCGTCGAAGCGGACCAGAAAATGGTTGGCATCCGAGTTGGTGGCGGGATTCGTGCGGATATAAGGCGAGTTCACGCTGAAGATGGCCGAGTCGTACCAGCGGCCCAGCACGTACCAATTCCCGGCAGCATCGGACTGGGCATCGATCAGGTGGACCTTGCCCCGGATGGTGGTGGTCGTCAGCGCAGCCCGGCCGAGGCTGTCATACTCGCCCAGGATCCAGTCGCCCTGCGATTCATTATCGGACACATAGCGCTTATAGCTGGTCATCCGGCCCCAGAAGGCCTTGTTGTTATGCACGGCTAGTACCGTATTGCCGGGGGTGGGGAATGACCGCGCAGAGTCGGAGCGTCCCCACTGCCAGTACGGATTGTAGGGTTTATATATCGCCTGCGCACCTGCGCCTGGGGTGATATAGAAAGCCAGCAGGAACAAAACAGCGTAACGGTATAGCTTCATAGATCGTCGGGGTTTGGCAATAGCGTTGGAAATTAGGCGAAAATCAAATGCGGTAAGGGTGCTCCCTGAATGAATTACTTTTGGATGATGAAAACCGAAGTGCGGCTCCGCGAAGCTTTAGACAGGCAGATTCTGATTTTGGATGGTGCCATGGGCACTATGATCCAGCGTCATCGCCTGGACGAGGCGGCTTACCGCGGACACCGGTTCAAGGACTGGTACCTCGATCTGAAAGGCAAAAATGACCTGCTGTCCATCACGCAGCCGGATATCATCCGGTGCATACACGAGCAATACCTCGATGCCGGCGCACATATTATCGAGACCAATACTTTCAATGCCCAGCGCATTTCCCTGGCCGACTACGAGATGCAGGAGCTGGCCTACGAGATCAATGTCGCAGCCGCGAAGCTGGCCCGGGAAGCCGTCGAGAACTATGAGGCTCGAAACGGGCAGGACGAGGTTCGGCGCTATGTGGCGGGCGCCATCGGCCCGATGAACAAGACCCTGTCGCTATCGCCGGACGTGAACCGCCCGGGCTATCGGGCTATGACCTTCGACGAAGCCGCCGAAGCCTACTACGAGCAGATACGCGGCCTCATAGACGGAGGGGTGGATATCCTGCTCGTCGAGACGATATTCGACACGCTCAACGCCAAAGCCGCGATCTACGCCATCGACCAGTACTTCGGCAATACCGGCGGGGAGCGCCTGCCGGTCATGATCTCCGGCACCATCACCGACGCCTCCGGCCGGACACTGAGCGGACAGGTGCTGGAAGCCTTCTATATCTCCCTGATGCATGCAAATCCCGTCTCCATCGGCCTGAACTGCGCCCTGGGCGCCCGGCAGATGCGCCCGCACGCGGAAGAGCTTGCAGGCATAGCCGCCTGCTATGTCAGCGTATACCCGAATGCCGGGCTGCCGAATGCCATGGGCGAATACGACGAAACGCCCGCAGAAACCGCGGCTATCGTGGGTGAGTTTGCAGCGAATGGCTGGGTGAATATCGTCGGCGGCTGCTGCGGCACGACCCCGGAGCATATCGCCGCCATCGCCGCTGAAATGCGCAAGTACCAGCCGAGGCCCCTGCCCGAGTTGTCAGTCGCTTAGCCCGCAGCATTCGCCTTTGTCCTCCCCATTCTGCCTTGTCAATCCATGCTAGAATTTCCCGCAACAGTCCGGCGGTATGGCGCCAAAGGCGATAAGACCGGCTGGTATTTCCTGGATATCCCGCCAGATATTGCCGAAGCGCTCCATCCCGGGTCCCGGAAGGCTTTTCGCGTAAAAGGCTTCCTGGACGCGCATCCGATCGCACAGGTGACCCTGCTGCCGGGCGGCGAAGGATCTTATATCATGCCCTTCAACGGAGCTATGCGCAAGGGCACGGCCAAGAGCGAGGGAGCGCAGATCCGCGTCCGGCTCGAAGCCGACAATTCCGAGATCGAAATACCGGAGGAGCTGGCCGCCTGCCTTGCCATCGATGACGGGGCGCTGGCCATTTTCGAAGCTCTGCCCAAAAGCCACCAGCGCTACTGGATCAAATGGATAGACGGGGTGAAGGGCGCAGCGGCCCGCGAAAGCCGGGCGGCCCGCGCCACCGCCGCTCTGGCCAAAGGCCAGGGATTTGCCGAGATGTTCCGCGAGGAAAAGGCGCTCAAGGAAGCTACGGGCCGCCGGAAATGATCCCGAATCCGTTTACCGCGGGCCTGAGGCTTACCGCACTGGCGTATCTCGGCAACGAAACGGCAGCTGTAACGCTGGCCGGTGTCTATGGCAGAACGGTAGTTGCATGCAGGGGGAACGGCCGCGCAGGTGACCGAGATCCTGCAGAGCGCCACAGGCACCCTGGCCCGGGGAATTACATTGCCTATGCGCGCACGGACAAAGCAGGGTATCATAAGGTAATCAAGCTGGTAAAAGCTGAATGACCCATAGCAGCATATAGGAAGGCCGCCTTTCCGAGGGCGGCTTTTTTACGTCCGGCCCGGTCGCTTTACCGGTCAATCGCTCCTCATCACAGGTGGACCTGCTCCGAGCGCACGGCCTGCTCAAAGAACATCGTTCCCTTCAGGTCGAAATCGGCCGCGCTGTCCGTAGTGAAAAACTCCGTCCTCCCGCCCCGCGGCAGACGGGACTCTATTTCCGGGTGCCGCTGCAGGTAATCCTTCAGGCTTTCGGCCACGATCCCTCCCTGCGAGATCAGCCGGATGCCTTCCGGCAGGTAGCTCAGTATCTTGGGACTCAGCAAG
>JASLDA010000160.1 GCA_030151745.1 Chitinophagaceae bacterium
TGGCTGCGCGACGTGGACGCCGACCTGGTCGCGGAGCATGGAGCCTGGACCCGGGCCGCCGGCGGCAACTGGCAGACCCGGCATTTTCCGCCCGCCGACTGGAAGTTGGGATTCCTGGAGGTCCTGGAGGAGTTCAGGCGAAACACGCCCGGGGCGCTGATCGAAGAGAAGAGCTTTTCGATAGCCTGGCATTACCGGCAGTGCGAGCCGGTCGTGGAGAAGCGCGGTGCCGCGGAGATCCGCGAGATATTGTAGCCCATGGCCGCGCAGGCGGGGCTGCAGATCCTGGAAGGGGATATGGTCATCGAGCTGCGCAACCCGGCATTCAACAAGGGACATGCTGCGCAGCGCGCGCTGAGCACCGAGAAGTACGATTTTATCCTGGCGATCGGGGACGACAGAACGGACGAGGATATGTTCAACGTATTGCCGCCTGGGTCGGTCACCATCAAGGTCGGTACGCATACCACCGCCGCCAGCTATTTCGTCAGCAATTACCGGCGTGTCCGGGAATTGCTGGAGGTGCTTGCCTCCACCCAGGACCCGGTCAGCAATACGGAGGCGTTGTCGCTCGTCTGCTGAGGCTCCGCCACAGGTAAACAACAAAGCCCGGTAGATACCGGGCTTCTTGCTTATGAACAATTGGGGTTGTTGCTACTTGTTGCCGCCCTGGCTGCCGCCGCGGGACTGGCCTCCCTTACGGCCGGCTTCGCGCGCTTCCTCGGAATTGAACTCGTGGCCGGTGCCTTGTTCATGCGAGGCCCGTCCGCCCTTGCTTGCGATTTCGCGCTGCTTGTCTTCATCCATACCGGCAAAGCCCCGGCCTGAAGTGTTCTCACGGCCACCCTGGTTGCCTTGGTTGCCGCCCTGATTTCCCTGACCGCCCTGGTTTCCGCTGCGGCCGCTGTTTTTGTCTTGTGCCATGATCGTTTAGGTTTTTAATTCCTGCATGTTGATTCTTAATTGATGCCATGGCGCAGCGGTAACATATCCGGCGATGGCTTAACCGAAACAGCTTCGGCAATAGCTCTTTGGCCGGAGAGCCCCGGAAGCCCGGCTGAATGGTGTAGAGGTATGGCGATAATAAGTCCCGGGAGGGCCTGCCGGCTCGTCGATTTTTACCGTTGTATTTCTACACCGTGGCAAGCCGTGTTCAGGCCTGAGCCGGGCGCCCGCGGCCTCTGCATTAACTGCTTGCGATCCGGCCCCTGAATCTTCCTTCCCCGCCCGCTGCTGATTTCTGCTGCCTTTTTTCCGGCCGCCTTCTACGCTAATCGCGGCCCGCGTAGAGGAACCCGGTGATATTTCCACAAGGCAGGAGCGCCGCCTGCAGGAGGCTCGGGATTTAGTGTTTGAGTATTAAGGTCTAAAGCTCCGAAGCTCAGATTTTCAGTGATTTAGCCGGCCCGCTGGCATCGATTGTGCTTTTTATGCGGCCGGGAACATCGACGTTCAGCGTATCCCGCGGCCAGTGCATGTAGAATGCCGGGATGATGTTTCGGCAGATTTCATCAATGACGGCATCTGCATGCCGGTCTGACTAGATCAACGGTATCAACTCAACTGCATATCATGTTTCATCACGTTAAAGAACTTCAGTTCAACGCGAGGGTCAGCAAGCCCGATCCGCGTTTCGCCCGCCTGCTGCTCCAGCAGTTCGGCGGCCCCAACGGCGAGCTGAAAGCCGCCATGCAATATTTCATCCAGGCCTTCCCCTGCCGCAAAGCCTACCCGGATAAGTACGATCTCCTGATGGATATCGCTACCGAAGAGTTCTCCCATCTCGAGATTGTCGGAGCCACGATTCAGATGCTGCTTACAGGCGTCAACGGCAAGCTTAAGGAAGAGGCCGATTCTTCGGAGCTGATGCAGATCCTGGATGGGAAAAGCCTGCGGGACGATCTTGTCCATGACGCTTTCATCCATCCGCACTTCTACGTCGAAAGCGGCGGCGGCCCGATGCTGACCGATTCCATGGGCATTCCCTTCAGCGGCTCCTATATCAATGCGAACAGCGATCTCAGCGTGGACCTGCGGTCGGATATGGCAGCTGAAAGCCGCGCCAAGATCGTGTACGAATACCTCATGCAATTCACCGACGATCCGTACGTCAAGGAGTCGCTGAGCTTCCTCATGACCCGGGAGATCGCGCACTTCCAGATGTTCGAAGCGGCGCTGGGAACCATCGCGCCGAACTTCCCCCAGGGTGTGCTCCAGGGCGATCCGCGCTTCTCCAATACCTACTTCAATATGAGCGACACCGAAAAGGTGCGCGGTCCCTGGAACGAGGGATTGTCCTCCAAGCTCGGTGAAGAGCTCCGCTACGTCGACGACCCTGTGCAGCATGTCCGCGAAACCGAAGGCCTTTCCAGGGAAACCATATCCGGCACCAGCCGCACGCCCGAGAGTGTTCGCGCCATGGAAGCGGATATCGCTGCCCTGAAAGGCGCGGAAATCAAAGACGCATCGCCCGGGCAGGATATCTGCTGGAACGAGTACGATGCGGGGCAAATGCTATAACAACTATGATCAACCATACCATGAAACGACTGAAATGGATTCCGGCAGCGCTGTTGCTTTGCCTGGCTGCGGCCTGTAAGACGGACGACGACAATTCGGATAGCCTCAGCAGCACGGACCGTGATTTCATGACGCGTGCCTCCTACGGCAACCTCGCCGAAGTGAGCGCCGGCCAGCTCGCAGCCAACCAGGGCAATATGGCTGCGGTCA
>JASLDA010000171.1 GCA_030151745.1 Chitinophagaceae bacterium
TATTCATCGTCCTGGCGGAGGGCTTCGCCGTCCTCGGTCTGGTATTCTTCGCGGAAGTGGCCGCCGCAGCTTTCGTTGCGGTTCAGGGCATCGATGCACATCAGCTCGCCCAGCTCCATGAAGTCGGCAACGCGGCCGGCCTTGTCCAGCTCGGGGTTGAATTCTTCGATGTCGCCCGGGATGCGGACATTGTTCCAGAACTCCTTGCGCAGGGCGCGGATTTCCTGGATGGCTTCCTGCAGGCCCTGGGCGTTGCGCGCCATGCCGCACTTGTCCCACATGATCTTGCCGAGGCGCTTATGGAAGCTTTCCACGCTCTCCGAGCCCTTGACGGCCATCATCTTCTCGATGCGGCTGGCCACGATGTCCTGGGCTGCCTGGAAAGCCGGGTGATCGGTGCTTTCCGCCTTCTTGGAGATCTCGTCGGCAAGGTAGCTGCCGATGGTATAGGGGATCACGAAGTAGCCGTCTGCCAGGCCCTGCATCAGCGCGGAGGCGCCGAGGCGGTTCGCGCCGTGGTCGGAGAAATTGGCTTCGCCGAGGGCATAGAGACCCGGGACGGTGGTCTGCAGCTCGTAGTCGACCCAAAGGCCGCCCATGGTATAGTGTACCGCCGGGTAGATCCGCATCGGAACCTCGTAGGGGTTCTCGCCGGTGATCTTGGCATACATGTCGAACAGGTTGCCGTATTTTTCTTCAACGACGGCGCGGCCCAGCTTGTAGATAGTCGCGTTGTCGGCATCCGTCAGGCTCTGCTTGGAAACCTCGATGCGGCCGTAGCGCATGATCGCGTCCTGGTAATCGAGGTAAACGGCCTGCTTGGAGGCGCCTACGCCGTAGCCGGCATCGCAGCGCTCCTTGGCGGCGCGGGAAGCCACGTCGCGGGGAACGAGGTTGCCGAAGGCCGGGTAGCGGCGCTCCAGGTAATAGTCGCGCTCGTCCTCGGGGATATCGCCGGGCTTGCGGGTGTCGTTCTTCTTTTTCGGAACCCAGATCCGGCCGTCGTTACGCAGCGACTCGGACATCAGGGTCAGCTTCGACTGGTGATCTCCGGAAACCGGGATGCAGGTGGGGTGGATCTGCGTGAAGCAGGGATTGCCGAAAAAGGCGCCCTGGCGGTGAGCCTTCCAGGCAGCGGACACGTTGCAGCCCATCGCGTTCGTGGACAGGTAGAATACGTTGCCGTAGCCGCCGGAGCAAAGGAGCACGGCATGGCCGAAGTGGCGCTCCAGCTTGCCGTTCACCAGGTTCCGGGCGATGATGCCGCGGGCCTTGCCCTCGATCTTCACGATCTCCATCATCTCGTGACGGCTGTACATGGTGACATTGCCGAGGGCCACCTGGCGCTCCAGAGCCTGATACGCCCCGATCAGCAGCTGCTGGCCGGTCTGGCCCGCGGCGTAGAAGGTGCGCTGCACCTGCGTGCCGCCGAAAGAGCGGTTGGAGAGCAGGCCGCCGTATTCCCGGGCGAAAGGCACGCCCTGGGCGACGCATTGGTCGATGATGTTGGCGCTCACTTCCGCGAGGCGGTGCACGTTGGATTCCCGTGCGCGATAATCGCCGCCCTTGATGGTATCGTAGAAGAGACGGTATGTGGAGTCGCCGTCGTTCTGGTAGTTCTTGGCCGCGTTGATACCGCCCTGGGCCGCGATGGAGTGGGCGCGGCGAGGGGAATCCTGGAAGCAGAAGGCCTTTACCTTGTAGCCCAGCTCGCCGAGCGAAGCTGCAGCAGAGGCGCCGGCCAGGCCGGTGCCGATAACGATGATTTCAAGCTTCCGCTTGTTCGCCGGGTTAACCAGCTTGCAGGTGCTCTTGTACGTCGTCCATTTCTGGGCGAGGTCTCCAGCCGGTATCTTACTGTTTAAAGGCATGTCGCTATTGTTGGACTGTAGTAGTTAATTTTTTCTCTTCCGCCTCCGTTTCATTTCCACTAGACCCCGAACTGCCGCAGGTGATGGTCCAGGTGCTTGGTCTGCAGCCGGTCCCAGTCGTTCTGGCTGAGATGGCCGAAGAAGGGATGCTGCTCGTTCAGGCTGCCCGCCCGCCCTTTTTCGGAGAAGCTGCGGATGCTTTCCTTCAGCTTCGCCTTTTCCGTGTCGAAGCTGTGCTCGCCCGTCGCGATGAAGCTCTTGTCGGTAGGCTGGTTGTGCTTGAAGGGCGCGTCGTTCTTCAGCAGGCTCTTCCGGACCATATTGCCGACGAACCGCATCAGGAAATTGTACTTCGGAAGCTGATGGCTGCCGGTGCCGACGTTCAGCGGGGCCTGGCAATGCGCCAGCATTTGTGAAACGTTCATCTTGCCCCATAGCCCGGCAGAATCCGGGCGCAGGCGATCGATTCGATCATTGAAGTGGGCGAGACCGCTGTCGTTGAACAAGGACTGCATATTCGGAGCGATTAGTGCAGGAATGCGTGTTCGGTGCCTGCAACTGATTGAACCATGTCGAACATGCCCTGGGAGCCGGCATAGAACCATACCGGCATCATGGCGAATACCAGCGGAACGATGATCGAAAATGCCACGCCTATGCCGCGGATGATCTTCTTGTAGCGGTGCGTTGTCAGGCCGAAGGTCTGGAAGGCGCTGAAGAAGCCGTGCACCAGGTGCCAGGCCAGCGAGAAGCAGCCGAGCACGTAGATGACTACCATCAGGGGATCGGAAAACTTATGCGCCATTTTGGCGAACAGGTCGATCTCGTGACCGGTGGTCAGCTGGCTGCCGCGGTTGGGAATCCAGAATGCGTCCAGGTGCACGATGAGGAACAGCAGGATCAGGGTTCCGAGGAT
>JASLDA010000177.1 GCA_030151745.1 Chitinophagaceae bacterium
GCCAACCCGCTTTATTACGATATGTACGTCCGTGAATATCTAAGCTTCACGGCCGGCATCCACAAGCTGGGAAAGAACTCCCGGAAACGCATCGAAGAAATGATCGCGGTAACGGGGCTCGGCCGCGAAGCGCATAAAAAGATCGGGGCCCTGTCCAAGGGCTATAAGCAACGGGTCGGCCTTGCCCAGGCCATGATCCACGATCCGGAAGTCCTGATCCTGGATGAGCCGACATCCGGCCTGGACCCGAACCAGATCGTCGAGATCCGGGACTTAATCATCAATGCAGGGCGGCAGAAAACGGTGCTGCTGTCCACCCACATCATGCAGGAAGTGCAGGCTATGTGCAGCCGCGTCATTATCATCAACCGGGGGAATATCGTCGCGGATGACAGTGTCGCCGCCCTGCAGCGGCAATCGGGCGGGGAAGCGGCGCTTGTGGTCAGCTTCGCCCATGAAGTGCCGGCGGACAAGCTGCGCCGGATCCAGGGGCTGAAGCGGAGCGAGCAGCTCAGTCCTTCTCACTGGCGGCTGTTCAGCAACGATCCGGATGCGCTGCGCCGGGCCCTGCTGCAATGGGCGCTGGCGGAGGATATCGCCATCAGCAGCATGCAGAACGAAAGCCAGAGCCTCGAAGAAGTGTTCCGCAACCTGACCGCCGCGGAGGCGGCCGTTGAGAGCCCGGACAAAAATTAAACGGACCGCGCTGGGCAGTCCGTTCATTATCCTTGCTTGCATCGCTGTCGCGGCGGTTATTCGTTGCCGTTGCCATGAGGCGCCGCCGGCTCGGTACGGCGGGCTTCATTTCGCGCGTCGATGCGCTGCTGCTCGAACTTTTCCTCGCGTTCCTGCTCCTTGTCGTAAGCGCGGATGATCTGCTTGACCAGCCGGTGGCGCACCACATCGGACTCATCAAGCTGGATATGCGCGATGCCGTCGATATTTCGCAGGATGCGGCTGGCCTTCTGCAGCCCGGAGCGCTGGTTCTTCGGCAGGTCGATCTGCGACATATCCCCGGTGATAATGGCCTTGGCCGAAGCCCCGATCCGCGTCAGGAACATCTTCAGCTGCAGGTCCGTGGCATTCTGGGCCTCATCGAGGATGATGAAGGCATTGTCGAGCGTACGGCCCCGCATATAGGCCAGCGGGGCGATCTCGATGATGCGGTTCGCCATGTAATAGTTCAGCTTGTCGCTGGGCAGCATATCGTCCAGGGCGTCGTAGAGCGGGCGCAGGTACGGATCGATCTTCTCCTTCAGATCGCCGGGAAGGAAGCCCAGGCTTTCCCCCGCTTCCACCGCGGGACGGGTCAGGATGATCTTCCGTACGGCCTTGTTTTTCAGGGCCCGCACGGCAAGCGCGACCGCCGTGTAGGTTTTCCCCGTACCGGCGGGGCCGAGGGCGAAGATGATATCGTTCTTTTCCGCTACCGAAGCCATGAGCTTCTGATTCTGGGTCTTTGCCCGGATCACTTTCCCGTTGGGGCCGAACACCAGGATGTCGTTGCTGGCGCTGTCCTCAATCGCCGGCCCGTCGATATTGTCGTCGTCTCCCAGAATCTGCGCGAAGTACTGCTCGCTCAGATGCCCGTTCCGTTCCAGGTATTTCACCACCGCGTTGATACGTTCCTGGGCCGAGGCGACCTCTTCCTGTTTGCCGGAGAGCTTGATCTGCTGGCCGCGGGACAGAATTTTAAGCAGGGGGAACCGCTTTTTCAGCAAATCGAACTTGCTGTTGTTGATACCGAAAAACTCAATAGGATTTACGGTTTCAAGGTTGATAATGGCTTCTGTCAAGGGAGCTTGTTTTTGGTATACCCCAATCTACGAAAAAATGTGCCATTGACGCGGGCCTTATCCACAGCTCCTGCCTGAATTAAGATAAAAGTCACAATGCAGGGGCAAATGCCGCAATGTCCTGGCAGTCACCGCGGAAAACGAAAAAACCGCGGCCGTCCGGAGATCGGCCGCGGTTGCAGTTATACCCAAACGCGTTCAGAATGTGCCCAATTGCAAACCGTGCCATAGCGCGGTTTTGAAGTCCGCAGCATCGTGCCGGCCCGGCCGCGTTTTGGTATTGCTATACCGTTGCAATGGACAGATCGTGCGTTTTCCTGTAAGGCGATGTCACGATTTTCTCCATTGCGGAGTATGGTATTCCCGGCTGCGGGGCGCTTATGCCACCTTGTAGCCGGCTTCCTTGAACTCGGCCAGCTTTGCCTGGAGGTTTTTGTCCGCCAGCGCGAACATGCGGGCTACGAGCACGGCGGCGTTGCGGGCGCCGGCCTTGCCTACGGCCAGGGTACCTACGGGCAGGCCTGCGGGCATCTGGACGATGCTGTACAGCGCGTCGATACCGCCCGGCAGACCGCCTTCGAGGGGAACGCCGAGCACCGGCAGGTGCGTATAGGCAGCGCATACGCCCGGGAGGGCCGCAGCCATGCCTGCAGCGGCGATCACGGCACCGAACCCATTCTCGGGAGCGTTGATCATCAGCTCGCGGACCTTATCCGGGTTGCGGTGTGCGGAAGCCACAACGATTTCGGACTCGATGCCGAACCACGCAAGCCATTTCTTACTTTCCGACATTACCGGCTCGTCTGTCTGCGAGCCCATGATGATGAGTGCTTTCATGTGCGAATTGAAAAATTTGCCGCAAAAGTAACGGCACGGGCGGGATTGCGTTTTGCAGCTTCCGCAGGTATCTTTGAACGGTACATGAACTCATTGAATAATAAGGTCGTTGTTATTACGGGTGCGTCTTCGGGGATCGGGAAGGCATTGGTCTCCGAAGCCCTCGGCCGGGGCGCTATGGTCGCCTGCTGCGGCCGGAGCCTGAGCCGCCTGCAGGAAGCCTTCCCGGGGGCGGATGCCTCCCGCCTGCTGCTGTTCGAGGCCGATGTCCGCGAGCCTGCCGCCTGCAGGGCCTTCATCGCCGCGGCCCTGGCGCGTTTCAGCCGTATCGACATGCTGATCAACAATGCGGGGATTTCCATGCGCGCCCTTTTTAACGAGGCCTCGGTAGAGGTTCTCCGCGAGCTGATGGACATCAATTTCTGGGGCGCCGTGGAATGCACCAAAGCGGCGCTGCCGGCCATCCTGGAGAGTAAGGGCGTCATCGTCGGGGTCTCTTCCATTGCGGGCTACCGCGGCCTCCCGGGACGCACCGGTTACAGCGCCTCCAAATTTGCCCTGCAGGGCTTCCTGGAAGCCCTGCGCACGGAGCTCCTGCACAGCGGCGTCCATGTCATGTGGGTCTCGCCCGGGTTCACTGCTTCCAATATCCGGAATGTGGCCCGCGCGGCCGACGGCGGCATCCAGGGGGAGACGCCCCTGGATGAAGGCAAGCTCATGAGCGCGGAGGAATGCGCCCGGAAAGTTTTCGATGCGGCCCGGGCCCGGAAGCGGAGCCTGGTAATGACGGGGCAGGGGAAGCTCACGGTATGGCTCAACAAGCTGCTGCCCGGCCTTGCCGACTCGCTGGTGTACAACCATTTCAAGAAGGAGCCCGGATCTCCGCTCAAATAACGGTAAATCCCTAACCTTTGGTCTGCAAATAAAGTCTTACTGTTGAAAGTCCTGATCATGTCAATACGCACGCTTTTGACCTCCGTTCTACTCGGAATGACCCTCCCGGCGGCGGCACAGGTAGGAAATATCTACCTGCAGGACTCGTCGATCCAGGTTTCGCAGTACGGGCAGCGGCGCTACCTGGCCTGGTGCGGCGGCTTCAACGCGACCCAGTTCGTCAACGCGGACCTCAATAACGACGGGCTGCAGGACCTGGTCGCCTATGAATGGCAGGAGCGGAGCGTGCG